>NZ_KV815131.1:34111-65154 GCF_001814145.1 Prevotella sp. HMSC073D09
ACCAAAACGCAATGCGTTTTGCACCATATTGCACTGCGTTTAGCGGCATATTGCACTATATTGTGCCGAAAACAGCTAGAAAAATGGTGCAAATGGCGTTCTCTTGGAATAAATATCCATTTTACATCATTCATAGACTAACGCCTTTTTGCATCAAACCAACCTTCGCGAGAATCGATTTTTTGCGACCAAGATAGACGGTTGGTGAGCAAAAAGGGCTCTTATAATGTTAAATTTCTTACTGAAAAGTTGACAGGGTTTCGGGTTGACCGGTTGACCAGTTGACAAGTTAGCCAGTTGACAGGTTAACCGGTTGACCTGTTGACGAGATGACAAGTTGACGAGATGACAAGTTGATGAGTTAACGAGTTGATGAGTTGATGAGATGGTAAGTTGACGAGATGTGGAGCGTGTTGGTTCGGGAATTTATGAGCTGGGGAGTTGGGGGAGTTTGTGGGTTCACTAGTCTGTTAGTTGACAAGAGTTGTCGTCCACTCCGTACAAGGCGTTTAGCTTAACGCTTTATAGTCAGGCAGAATTGCTTTTGGAAAATGGTTGTTGGAAGGCTGCAAGACGTGCGTAGCGTGGCATCAATAAACCTTTACGCAGAGGAAAAGGAACACTTTTGTTTGCTTGCGATGCACCTATGGCTTTCCAAAGGCAATGCTGTTTCACTTTAACTCAAATCGGTTCATTAGGAAAATTCGCTTTCGTTTTACCCAAAGAAACGTCGAAAACGCGCAAATAGTTAGCTAACCTTACGCATTTCAGGCAGCAGAAGAATATCTTTGTAACTGTTTGCTTGTGCAAATCTCTAATGAACCGATTGGGGTTTAACTCCGCCACTCCTCTTCAACAAATTTGTGAGTTCATTCCTTTTCAAGGCATAACCATGTTTTGTCGCAGACAAATAGGGCAGAACTTCGGGGGGTATCGTGTCTTTGTGCAATACTTCGTGCATGGATAATGAGTGTTTATCCTGGTTTTACTGCACAAAGATAATAAACTGCGCCCAAGTTATTGCTTTAATTTCTTTTCCTTTCATATCTCAGCAAGATGGTTTTTGTTTGTCTTTTTTCCGCCCTTACTGCGAGAATAAAGTTTGTTGTTATGGCAAAAGCTTGCCGATAAATGGTTTTACCACGTCATGATATAAGGCCTTGCGGTAGATTTCTGCTGATAATCCGTTCCATTCCGTTTTCCACATGGGCGTAAGAATGATGATGTAGATGCAGTTATCAACGAGGAAGGTTGTGCCAAATGCAGGTCCGATATATTCTTTTAGCATGAACCAACCTGTATGAGAAAGGCTGATTTTCCACCTCTTATCTGCTGATTTCACGGCAAGGATGGTCATCGGTTCCTGCTCTCCGTCGTTTTTCTTCACCTCTATGTCCTTTATTATAATGGACAGTGGGTGAGTGAAGAGTTTGCTATCCACCTTTTCCAACGATGAGGTAACCAAGTGCCTATCCCCCTCGCAGCCTTTCGGAGGCCTGAAAGTCTTGCCCGTCCAATGTAGTTTGATGTCGTTTTTGGCGGATATAACCTGATAGCGGAGTGCTTGTTGGCGCATCATCGAGTCTGTTAGCCAACCGTGTTGGCCCAGATTTAGGGGCCGCACCGTTTGTGCGAGGCATGGCGACGACACGCGTGCAAATAGCACGGCGCACAAAGTTAGCCGTTTAAGACGTATGGTAAAGTTGTTTTTCATTCAAGGTACAGTTATGGATTTTAATCGTCGTCGAGTATGATTTCGCCATAATAGTTGGGCCTTAAATAGTAGTCTGCAGGTTCTATGCCAGACGAACGGTCTTCGTGAAAGCTTTCCAGCTCACCAGCGTATTGCCTTAAAGCTCACAGCATTATAAGCAAGCATACTCACTAACAAACTCTTCTAACACATTGCCATCGTATGTTTCTTGCTTTATCAGTTGGAATTTAGGCGGAATGGCTACGGCCCTAGTGCCATCGTAGACGGTGAAAGGGGCCGTTTCGCGATGTATTTCGTCGCAACAATTGGCATCGATAAAGGCTTGATGCACAATGGCGCCACCCTCAACGATGAGCGTTTGCACGTTGTCTTGGTACAGCTGTGCGAGCAATTGGGTGATGGGTTGATGCCGATGCAGCACAAGGCGGCGCGGGTTTTCGCCCCACCAAAGGCGCGTATTCAGTGCGGGATGTTCGCGTTCGTCGGTGGTTTTGCCCACCAAAATGGCGTCGCACTCTGCCCTTAGCTTATGCGACAGCATTTGGGTGAAGGGCGTAGAGATGGCCAAGGCGTGGAAATGGTCGTCGATAAAGCCGTTGGCCGTTTGCGCCCACTTCATGATTACGTACGGACGTTGCTCGCGTTGGAACACAATGAAACGGCGATTAACAGCCAAACACTCTTTTTCGAGCACCCCCACAACCACTTTGATACCTGCTTGACGTAGCTTTTCGATGCCTCGCCCCTGCACTTTGGAAAAGGGGTCGACACATCCCACCACCACACGCGCCACGCCTTTGCGGATGATAAGGTCGGCACAGGGTGGTGTTTTGCCGTAATGCGAACAGGGTTCAAGGCTTACATAAAGCGTGGAGTGGGGCAGAAAAGGTTCGTCTTCGGGTCTGATTGCCGCAAAAGCGTTTACCTCTGCATGGCCTTCGCCGCAGTGAATGTGATAGCCTTCGCCGATAATGCGGTCGTTATGCACCACTACCGCCCCCACCATCGGATTGGGTTTAGCACCCAGCAGTCCGCAACGAGCCAGTTGTAAGCATCGGCGCATGTAGCTTTCGTCGGTTGTTTGGGTGGCGGTGGCGTGCGTTTGTGTCGTTGTTAGCCCCATGTTGTCGGGCGTCGACGGGGTGTTTTCGGCTTGCGGCAACCATTTTTCCGTGTCGTTCACATTGCTTTTATCCATTTTTTTCTTATTTTTGCAGCCATGACCTACCCCGAATTGTGGCGCCGTTTGTTGCCCCTTTATGATGAAGGCGAGGCCAAGGCCATTGTAAGGATGGTGCTTGACGTCGGCTTTGGATTGTCGTTGGCCGATGTTTACGCAGGCAAAGTTACACAATTATCGCAAGACGATGACCACCGACTGCGCAAAATAATGGATAAATTGGTGCAAGGCGTGCCCGTGCAGTATGTGTTGGGTCGTGCCGACTTTGCGGGGCGCACGTTCGATGTGGCGCAAGGTGTGCTTATCCCTCGACCAGAAACCGAGGAGTTGTGTGCCTGGATTGTGCAGACTTGCAACAACTTGCCCGTCTGTGGCACGTCGCCCACGTTGTTAGATGTGGGTACGGGCAGTGGGTGTATCGCCACAACGCTGGCTCTTGACCTGCCCACGTGGCGCGTTTCGGCCATAGACATCTCGCAAACGGCACTCGACATCGCCGCACGTAATGCCCAAAAGCTGGGTGCGGAGGTGCGGTTCGCGCTGCAAGATGCCCTTTGCATGCCCCCCGATGCAGACCTTTGGGATGTGATTGTTAGCAATCCGCCCTACATCATGCAGCGCGAGGCCCAACAGATGCAGCCCAACGTGTTGCAAAACGAGCCGCATTCGGCACTTTTCGTGCCCAACGAAAATCCGCTGTTGTTTTACGAAAGTATCGCCCGATACGCCTTGCATGCGCTGAAACGTGGCGGTAAGCTGTTTTTCGAGATTAATCCTTTGTGCCATGAGGCGATGCAAAGGATGTTGGCCTGCATGGGTTGGCAGAGGATTGAAACGCGTAACGATGCCTTTGGAAAGCAACGGATGATGTCGGCGATAAGGCCAGGGGGGTTGAGAAGTTGAGGAGTTGAGGAGTAGAGTAGTAAGGTAGTAGAGTAGTAAAGGAGGGGAAGAGTGAGTTGATAAGTTAAGGAGTTAAGCCAAATGCTTGGTTGCATAATGGCAATCTTTAAAGGTGAAAAGGTGGAAAGGTGAAAAGGTGGCTGCGCCCTTTAAAGGTGAAAAGGTGAAAAATTGAAAAGGTGAAAAGATGGCTGCGCCCACCAATCTTGTTAACTCGTCAACTTGTTAATTCGTCACCTTGTCACCTTGTTAACTCGTCAACTCGTCACCCTGTCAACTAAATATTCAACAATGGAAGACAAACAAAAGCAAATAACAGAAGAACAGGCACGCACCCGTTTGGCCGCCCTTTGCGCTAAGGCGGAGCATTGCACGGGAGAAATGCGCGAGAAAATGTGGCGTTGGGGCATTGCCGAAGACGCGCAACAGCGTATCGTTGACTATCTTGTGACGAACAAGTATGTGGACGACGAGCGGTTTTGTCGTATGTTTGTGCGCGACAAGATTACCTATAACCGCTGGGGACGGCGCAAGGTGGAACAGGCCTTGATGGCCAAACGCATTTCGAGCGATGTGTATAAGCCGGTGTTAGACGAGGTGGAGCCCGAAGACTTTACGGCCGTTTTGCGCCCATTGCTAGACAGTAAGCGCCGCACTTTGAAAGCCACTACCGACTACGAACTGAACATGAAACTGATAAAGTTTGCCTTAGGTCGTGGATTTGACATGGAAACCATTCGCAAATGCCTAACCGATGTCGATGAGTTTGCCGAAGATTAGTCTGTGGGGGCGCATCGTAAGCTTGCTCGCACCCCGCTCGTGCGCCGTGTGTGGCACGCGACTCGAACCGCACGAAGACATCGTGTGCGCCTGTTGTAACCTTCATCTGCCTCGAACCAACTACGCCGTCGCCCCCTACGACAACGAGATGGCACAGCTGTTTTGGGGTCGTGTGCCCGTTGAACGCTGCGCCGCCCTGCTGCATTATCAGGCTGCCGCGCCTGCTAGTGCCTTGCTTTACAAGCTGAAATACGGCAATCGTCCCGACTTGGGTGTGGAACTGGGACAGCTGATGGGCAAAGAACTGCTGCCAACAGGTTTCTTCGAAGGCATCGACTTCATTGTACCAGTGCCCTTGGCACGACAACGGCTGCGGCAAAGAGGCTATAATCAAAGCGAAATGTTGGCGCAAGGCATCGCACAAGTCACTGGTTTAAAGGTGAAACATCGGCTTATTCGCCGTGTCGTGAACACCGAAACGCAAACCCACAAAGACCGTTGGGCGCGCACCGATAACGTTAATCAGGCCTTTAAGCTAGTGCAGAGGATACCCGAAATGGGCTGCCACGTGCTTTTTGTGGATGATGTTGTTACCACGGGAGCCACCCTTTGCGCCTGTATGGGGTGCTTGAAGGACATTCCCAACGTAAGGATGAGCGTGCTGAGCGTGGGCGTGGCGCATACGCGGTGAGCGTGATTGGCGTACGAAAAGCCCCTTCACGTGCCTTTACCGAAATCAAAATACCGAATAATAGGTATTGTGAAGTTTCGCGAAAACGCGTAACTTTGCTGGCGAAAAGTGTAAAAATATGACTGACATGAAAAGACATATAGGGCTACAAGCAAGTTGCCTTTATCACAAAGCGCACTGTCTGGAACATCAGACAGTGCGCTTTTTTTGTGAACATAATCAAACATCGTTCTCTTTTAATGTACCTTTAAACCCACTGTCGATATGCAAGTGAAGAAAGATGATGTGCAGGGCAGGATTGTTTCCGTGGCCCATGAGGAGTTTGTACGCAACGGAGTGAAGAGAACTTCCATGCGGACCATTGCCAAACTGTCGGGGGTGTCGTTGGGAAACATCTACAAGTACTTCGACAGTAAGGACAAACTGTTGTGCGCGGTGCTGGCCCCATTGCTTAAAGCATTAGACGAGTATTTGCTGTTTCACAACAACAGCGAGCACTTGGTGATAGACGACTTGTCGGTAGAGCAGATGCAAACGCAGATGATGAACAGGCTTTTGGACCTGATAGGGCGGTTTAGAACCGAACTGAAACTGCTTTTCTGCAACGCTGAAGGCACTTCGTTGGAGGGCTATCGTGAGCGGCTTACCGCCCAACAGGCGCAATTGGGCATGGAGTATCTGCAAATGTTGAAACAGAAATATCCCCGGTTGCATGTCGAGGTGTCGCCGTTCTTTATGCAAATTGTCTGTTCGATGTGGTCGAACGTTCTCTTTGAGATTGTGCGGCATGAAGGACTTACGGAGGCAGACATCACCAAATTCTTTGCCGAGTACTTCGATTTCTCAACCGCAGGCTGGCGAAAACTGATGAAAGTGTAGGGCTCACAACCTCGTAAACTAAACAACAAATAAACTCAAATACAATGAAAATAGAAAGCGTAAACAAAAGTTTTAAGCGCGCTGCCATTTGTACACTCAGGCACAGGTGGCTGGTGTTGGCGGCCTTTGCGGCATTGATGGTCTTCTCTGTCGTGGGCACTAAGCGCATCGTGATGAAGACCTCGTTCGACGATTACTTTCTCGAAGACGACCCCGTGCTGGTTAAGACCAACGAATTCAAGTCCATCTTCGGCAACGATTATTATGCGGCCGTGCTGGTTAAGAACAAAGATGTATTCTCGCATCGTAGCCTTTCGCTCATCCGAGAGCTAAGCAACGAACTGCTCGACAGCCTTTCGTATGCCGAAAAGATAACCTCGCTCACCGATTTAGAGTTCACCGTGGGCAACGATGAGGGGTTGGCCATCGAGCAAATAGTGCCCGACGAGATACCCACCAATGCCGATTCGTTGGCCGCCATTAGGCAACGGGCATTCAGTAAGCCGCATTTGGCCCGCAAATTGGTGTCGAAAGACGGCACGATGACGTGGATAATGGTAAAGCTACGAACCTTTCCGCCCGAGCAGGAATGGAAGAAGACCAGCAATACCTCGCCCGACATACTCACGGGAAAGGAACTGGCGCACATCATCAGCAAGCCCAAATATCGGGAATTGTCGCCCAACGCCTCGGGCATGCCTTATCTCACCCACGAAAAGGTAACCTTCTTGCAGGGCGAAATGGGCCGTTTGATGCTCTTCGCCTTCATCGCCTCCATCTTAATTATGTTTTTCGTAACGCGCTCGTTGCGCGGTGTGGTTGCGCCGTTGCTCACATCTGTGGTCGGCATCTTGTTGGGTTATGGCGTCATTGGCTGGGTGGGCATCTACGTAGACCAGCCCACCGTGATGATTGCCGTCATACTGGCATTCGCTTGTTCGATAGCCTATAACATCCACCTTTACAACTTCTTCAAAACCCGATTTGTGCAAACGGGGCGCCGGCGCACGTCTGTTGTCGAGGCCGTAGGCTCAACTGGCTGGGGCGTGTTGCTCTCCGGGCTTACCACCATCGCGGCAATGGCAACCTTCTTGGCCATGAAGATTGTGCCCATGCAGGCCATAGGGCTTAACACCTCGCTCTGTTTGCTGGGCGTTTTGGGCACTTGCCTCTTCATTACGCCTGTGTTGCTGTCGTTCGGACGTAACCGAAAGCCACACCCGCACATGAATCGCAGCATAGAAGGGCGTGCAGGAACGCTCTTCGAACGGCTTGGAAACTTCGTCATTCGCCGCCATCGTGCTGTCGTCATCGTGTCGGTTGTGTTCACGGCGTTTTGTGCCGTCGGCTTGTTCAGCATCGAACCGGCCTTCGATGTAGAACGCACCATGGGCCGAAAGGTGCCTTATGTGGCTCGTTTCCTCGACCTTTGCCAAACCGAATTGGGCAGCATGTACTCGTACGACGTGATGATTGTGCTGCCCAAAGCCGGCGATGCCAAACTGCCGAGCAACCTGGAAAAGCTCGACAAGCTAAGCCGCATTGCCCAAACCTATAAGCTTACCAAACGCCACAACTCCATTCTCGACATCATAAAGGACATGAACTGCACGCTCAATGCCAACAAAGACTCGGCCTATGCCATACCGCACAACCCCAACATGGTGGCCCAGCTGTTGCTGCTTTACGAAAATGCAGGCGGAACCGAGGCCGAATACTGGATGGACTACAACTATAAGCGGCTGCGTTTGCAGATAGAACTCAACTCGTACAACTCGAACGAGGCCGAGAAAGAAATGCAACTCATCGAGCAAGAGGCACAAAAGCTCTTCCCCGATGCCCACGTGTCGGCTGTGGGAAACATCCCCCAGTTCACCGCCATGCAGCAGTATGTGGAGCGCGGACAAATGTGGTCGATGTTGCTTTCGGTGCTTGTCATTGGCGTTATCCTTGTTCTTGTCTTCGGCAATTGGAAGGTGGGGCTCATCGGCATGATACCAAACATCGCCCCGGCCATCATCGTGGGGGGCATGATGGGCTGGCTGGACTATCCCTTAGACATGATGACGGCATCGCTTATCCCCATGGTGTTGGGTATTGCCGTAGACGATACCATCCATTTCATCAATCATGGGCACCTGGCCTACAACCGTTATGGCGACTACGACCTGGCCATCAAGCGCACCTTCCGCACCGAAGGCCTGGCCATCGTGATGTCTACGTTGATCATCTCCGTCGCTTTTGCCGGCTTTACGGTGTCTAACGCCCTGCAATTGCGCAACTGGGGCATATTGGCCATTGCCGGAATGGTTTCTGCCTTGTTGGCCGACCTCTTCATTACGCCCATCTTGTTTAAGTATTTACACATCTTCGGCAAAGCCCAAAACGGCAAGGCCAACCCTTGATACCTGGCAACTTAGTATTAATCAAATAAATGTCATAGCAATGAAAACAATATTTTTAAGTGCAATCCTTTTGGCGTGTTCGGCCATTTCGGCGTCTGCTGCCGGCCTAACGGGGCGCGACGTGATGCTCAAAGTGAAGAACCGGCCCGACGGAGACACCCGTTATGCCGCACTAACGATGACTTTGATACAGAAAAACGGCAATCGCCGCGAACGCAAACTCGTTTCGTGGGCTATGGATGTGGGAAAAGACAGCAAGCGGGTGATGTTCTTTACCTACCCGGGCGACGTGAAAGGCACGGGTTTCCTTACCTGGGACTACGACAATGCCAAACGCGAAGACGACCGTTGGCTATACCTGCCCGCCATGAAGAAAACGAGGCGCATCAGCGGAAAGTCGTCGAAAACCGACTATTTCATGGGTAGCGACTTTACGTACGACGACATGAGCAGCCGCAACGTGGACGAAGAAACCCACACCTTGCTGCGCGAAGAAATGCTCGGAGGACAGAAATGCTGGGTGGTGCAGTCGGTTCCCAACGACAAACACGGGATATATTCCAAACGCATCACCTGGATAAGGCAAGACTGCGCGGTGGTGGTTAAGGCCGAATATTACGATAAACTCGACAAGTTGCACCGCAGTCTTGTGGTAAGCAACATCTCGAAGGTGCAAGGCTTTTGGGTGATGGGGCGCATGGAGATGAGCAATGTGCAGACAGGACACAAAACCATCCTCCAAATGAGCGACCAAAAGTTCGACCTGAAGATAGATGCGGCGCTGTTTACTGTTGCTAGATTAGAAAAGGGAATATGAAAACGGCAAGGCTTATGCTCCTGCTCCTGCTTGCACTGGCGGTGTCGGTGCAGGCGGGGGCGCAGGATGAAGACACGGCAACTGATACGTTGCTGGTGGGCGAAACGCCTGCTGATGAGCTGCAAGTGCAGGTAAAGGGCTTTCTCGACACCTATCATGCCGCCCGAACCGAAGGCAAAGGCGAGTGGCTGGCCTCGCGAACAAGGGCGCGTGGAGAACTGACGTTGGAGAAAGGCGGCGCAAGGCTGTTCGTCTCGATGAACGCTATCTACAACGCCTTACTGAAAGAACAAACGGGCATTACGCTGCGCGAGGCCTACCTATCGTATGCAAACGCCCATGTAGACCTGCGTGCAGGGCGACAGATTATCATCTGGGGCGTGGCGGATGCCTTGCGGCTTACCGACCAAATATCGCCAATGGATTATACGGAGTTCCTCGCACAAGACTACGACGACATCCGAACGCCCGTTAATGCCTTTCGGTTGAGGCTCGTTAGGCAGGCATTTAATGTAGAGCTGGTTTGCATCCCCGTGAGCGATTTCTTCACTTTGCCCACCGATGAGCGTAACCCCTGGGCCGCGCACATCGATGCACCGATGCCCTACACGTTCGACTTGGACAGCCGAAAACCCAAAACGCGGCTGCGCAACGTGGAGTTCGGCGGAAGGCTTTCGGTAAATCTCAGTGGCATAGACTTCTCTTTCTGCGGCTTACACACCTGGAACAAGATGCCCGCTTTCAGTTATGCCGTAGACCCCGCGGGTGCATCTATGACGGTTGTTGGCCACTATCGCCGCCTAACGATGTTCGGTGCCGACGTCTCGTTTCCCATTGGCAGGTTTGTGGTTCGTGGCGAATTGGCCGCCAACTTAAACGAAGTGCAGAATGCAGAATTTGGCAGCGAGGTGCAAGGGCGCAATGTCTTTAACGCGCTGTTGGGTGTAGATTGGTATGCAGGTAACGACTGGATGCTCAGTGCGCAATATGCTCATAAGCATGTAGGCGGTAGTCTTGAGGGGCTTTCCGTGCTCCGCAACACGGGCGTGGCAACAGTGAGGGTTTCCAAAGAGCTGTTTCGCAACACGCTGGCTCTGTCTTCCTTTGCCTACATAGACGTGTCGCATGGGGGTGTATTCAATCGCCTTTCATGCAAATACGACCTCAACGACCAAATTAGTCTTACCGCCGGATACGACTATTTTCATGCCGATGCAGGCATGTTTGCCATGTATTCGCGAAATTCGGAAGTGTGGGTTAAGTTGAAGTATGGCTTTTAGGTAAAGATGGTAAGGCGAAAAGAAGGCCGTGCCTGTTAACGCGTTAATGGGTGAACCGCGGCTGACGCGCTAACTTTTCTGCCGGTAAACTTGTTGTTGTCAAACAGAATTGGATTTAAGAAACGTGGTTGACGTTTCGTCAACGGGCACGAAACTCCAATTACAATAAAGGGTGTTCGCCCCTCGGCAGCCGCCGTGTAACGGTGATTGGGCGCACAAAGAGTTGCGCCATGAAGGCATCCGTAGGCCTGATGGGCACGCCTGTGGGGGATGGCGCAACCCAAATCCAATTCTGTTCGACGACAACTCGTAAGCTTGATGAACCCGTAAGCTTGATGAACTCACTGTATTATAAACGCACAAGCTTACAACCTCACACCCTCATCACCCCATCAAACTCACCACCTCGCACCCTTGTCAACTCGTTAACCTGTTAACTCGTCAACTAACCACCCCATCAACCTCACCACCTCGCACCCTTGTCAACCCGTTAACTTGTTAACTCGTCAACTAACCAACCCCATCAACCTCACCACCTCACACCCTTGTCAACTCGTTAGCTTGTTAACTCGTCAACTAACAACCCCATCAACTCAAAAACTTAAATTCTTATTTTTATTTTTACAATACATCTCCAAATTTCGCGCCGTTCTAGCGAAAATTAAGGTCAAAAAGTATGCAAATGGGCAATATTTCTACTCTTTTTCGCCTTCCGATATGTCCGTTTTTAAGAAAAAGCCTGCATTTTGTACCGTTTAGCCTTTCTAGATTGGTTGCCAACCCATTATTATTTACGTCCAAAAAACCACTTTTAGACCCCAAAATCCCACTTTTTAATGGGTGTTTTGCCCTTTTTAGGCATGTGTTTCATGGGTCTAGAAGGTTATGTTTATACCGTTGGGGCGTATTTTTATGCTTTTTGTATCGTGTTTAGCAGCATTTTTCACTGCGTTTTGCACCATTTTACCTTGCGTTTTGCACCAAAACGCATTGTATTTAGCACCAAAACGCACGGCGTTTAGCGGCATATTGCACTGCATTTAGCACCATATTGCACTGTTTTTTGCTGAAAACAGTTCCAAAACAGGTGCAAACGGCGGTTGCTTGTAATAAATATTCATTATGCCGCATGCACAAGCATGCCCCATTTTGCACCAAGTCAAACCTCCGCGAGAATCGATTTTTTGCGGCAAGATTGGCAGTTGGTGGACAAAAAGGGCATTCATAATGTTAAAATTCGTACTGAAAACATTACAAGATGCAAGTTTGCGGGTTGGCAAGTTGCACGGTTAAAACGCAGAGGTGCGGCGAACAACATCGAAAGGATGGGCAAACCCCTATTTTACTACTTTTATACGATAATGTTTCTTGACGCACGGCGTTTGGCACGACGGCGCAAAATGTGCTTAATCTGGCTTTATTTTCTTGTTTTGGCGGCAATATGTGCGGAACGTAAATGTGTTCGAAGAAAAAAACATCAATATTATTTGAAAGATTGAAAAACAATTACTATTTTTGTATCATCTTTACAAAAGTTGGAACTATGGCACTTGTTTTAGAGGGTATGCAAATGGCCCGGTTAAGGGCGAGAGCCATAACTATTAACTGGACAAAACTTAAAGCGTATGGGACTTTTCAACAAGCTCAGAAACGAGTTTATAGACATTATAGAATGGACTGATAACACCAGCGACACCATGATATGGCGCTTTCCGCGCTATCAATCTGAAATAAAAAACGGCGCACAACTCAACGTGCGCGAAAGTCAAGTGGCTGTATTGGTAAACGAAGGGCAGTTCGCCGACATTTACCAACCGGGCAGACACGTGCTTAATACCAACAACATGCCCATACTGAGCACCATTATGGGCTGGAAATATGGGTTTAACTCGCCATTTAAGGTTGATGTCTATTTTGTTAACACCAAACAATTTCTCAACGTTAAATGGGGAACGGCCAACCCCATCATGCTGCGCGACCCCGAATTTGGCCCTATCCGCATGCGCGCTTTTGGCTCTTATTGTTTCAGGGTGAACGCCGACCCGCGAAAGTTCATTACCAACGTGGCCGGAACAAACGGCAATTTCACCACCGAAGGCATTACCCAACAACTGCGCAACTTCGTCATCACCAAGTTTACCGACCATTTGGGCGAGAGCAAGATATCCGCTTTAGACCTTGCCGGCAACCTGAATGAGTTCTCAGCCAGTCTTACCGAGGCGCTGAAACCCGACTTTGAGGAATATGGGTTGGAGCTAACGAATTTTTTGGTGGAGAACATCTCGCTGCCCGAAGCCGTTGAAAAGGCTCTCGACAAGCGCACAAGCATGGGCGTTATCGGCAATATGGGCACTTATACGCAGATGCAATTCGCCGATTCGCTTGTGGAAGGAGCTGCCAATGGCGGCGGAAACGTTGCAACAAACGCAATGGGTATGGGCATGGGGTTTGCCATGGCCAACCAAATGACGAACCAAATGGCTGGGCAGATGGTGCAGCCGGGCGCGCAACAACCCCCGCAACAGCCTGCCGTGGGCGCAGGCGCACCGGGTATGCCGCCACCTCCGCCGCCGCAACCCATGTTCCATTTGTCGGTAAACGGCCAACAGCAAGGTCCGTTCGGCATGCCCCAATTGCAGCAGATGGCGCAAAGCGGACAGCTAACGCGCGATACATACGTGTGGACCAACGGCATGGCATCGTGGGAGTTCGCTAAGAATGT
This sequence comes from Prevotella sp. HMSC073D09, assembly GCF_001814145.1. Classification (NCBI taxonomy): domain Bacteria; kingdom Pseudomonadati; phylum Bacteroidota; class Bacteroidia; order Bacteroidales; family Prevotellaceae; genus Prevotella; species Prevotella sp. HMSC073D09. The sequence continues at coordinate 47,483 of NZ_KV815131.1, forward strand.
GCCCGCACTTGCCGCCCTCTTCGGCGCAACGCCACCGCCGCCGCCACCTGGAACGTAAAACCCACACCTGCTGCCAAAAGCCTTACGGCCTGCCCTTATCCTATCCACTAACAGCCCTAACTATGGACTTAAGCATAAACGATGCCCTACAAACCAAATGCCCCGCATGTGGGGGCATGATGGCTTACTCGCCCAAACGTAAGATGTTGGAATGTGTCTATTGTGGCTCAACCAAAGAACTAGACCTTACGCCGGCTGTCGTTAAGGAAAACAGCTACGACCAATGGGCGGAGCAATCAGACGAAAATCTGAACGAACAAACCATCAGCACGGTGGAGGTGAGGTGCCAACAATGCGGAGCCTTCACCACGTTGCCGCCCGAAAAATCGTCGGCAACGTGCGCCTTCTGCGGCACGCCGCTCATCATGCAGAATGCACAAGAACGCCGTTTCTGGCAACCCAACTACATCCTGCCCTTCGAATTTGCCAAAGACAAGTGCAACGACAGCTTTAATGGCTGGCTCAGCAGAAAGTGGTTCGCACCATCGAAACTGAAGAGAGGCGGCGTACAAACGGATGGTTTCAAGGGCGTTTACCTGCCCTTCTGGACGTATGATGCCGATACCGTTACGCGCTATACGGGAGAAAGGGGGATTGACCGCCGCGAGGAAAGCCAGGATGAGAAGGGAAATACAACGAGTAGGACGGTGACAGATTGGAAAACGACACGCGGCACGGTGCAAGTTGGTTTCGACGATGTTATCGTTCCTGCCACGAAAGCCTTGCCCAACAACATCCTCAACGATTTGGTTCTTTGGGACTTGAACAAGCTGGTGCCATACAACCCGGAGTTCTTGGCGGGCTTTATCACCGACCTTTACACCATCGACTTTCGTGAAGGCCTGACAGCGGCTAAGGGTAAGATGGAAAACGAGATTGAAGAAAGGGTGAAAGAAGACATTGGCGGCGACCGACAACGAATTACCGAGATGTACACGATGTACAACAACGTGATGTTTAAGCTGATATTGTTGCCGCTGTGGATAAGCGTCTTCCACTTTAACGGCAAGGCCTACCAATTTGTGGTGAACGGCAGAACGGGCAAGATAACTGGCAACTATCCGCTCGACAAGCTGAAAGTTACCCTCACCATACTGGCTTGTGTGGTGGTGGCACTGCTGTTCTATTTCTGGTTGTGCTAGCTCCATCTGGCCTTTAATTTCGTTTCATTACGGTTAAGGGGTGGACAAAAGGTTGGGGCTTGCATGCCGAGAAAAGGGGCAGGGCGGTTGTAGTGTATGGGCTTGGCGGAAACGGAAGGCCTCGAAGTGCGGCATTGAAATAAGAATGTGTGAGCAAAGGGGCCATACACATGTTGGACATGCTGGCGTGCTGCCCACTGCCAATGTGGTATATAATCCTTAATCGATTGAAAATATGAAACGAATGCTTGTTGTTGCGGCCTTGGTCGTAACCTTTGGTACACTGTTTAACGCCTGTGAGAGCAGAGGCGGCGGTACTGGCGGCTCGGATAGGGGGGATAGCATAGGAAGAACGAATGGTGTTCAGCCTACTGATTCGTTCCCTTGGGACTTCCCCCGCAACTTCACATTGAAAGATGTGGAAGTGGGGCAGACGGTGCTTTCGCCTGCTGCTTTCTATGGCGGAGCTTTGCAAAGAGGTGAAGACCTTACTGCGACCCTGCTGCCCATATACTGCTTTACCATTAAGGAAGTGGGGCAAAACACGATAACCGTAGCGGGTATGGGCGAAGAAATAAAGGTGCCACAGGCACTGGTAATGCCTCTGCCAATGGGCGAGAAGGCACAAAATGGCGATGTTTTGCTAACGTGGTGGCAGTCGGGACAAGGGTTGCAGCGCGCCATTGTGGTAGACGATACCAAGCAGCTAACGCCAAAGGTGTGTTACTTAGACCTCGACTACAAGGCCGACGGCAGAGGGTTTGCCAACAGTCATGCCAACGAAGAGCTGCGGCCCAATTCGTTTAAGGTGCTGAAAAGTGGCGAATGGATGTCGGGAGCATCCGTAGCGGTAAACGATAATGGCAAATGGAGGGCCGCCATCATCGTGAACATCAAGGGCGATAAGCTGTTGCTTACTGATGCTGGGAACCGAATATGGGTGGCCGAACGAGAGAAATGCCAGCTAATTCCTTTCAATGTGGACTATGTTGTGGGCGACTCTGTATTTGCTAAGATTGGCAACACGTTCGTGCCAGACTGCAAGGTGGTGAAGGTGGACAAGCGCATAGGTAGAATAAGGGTTGAGAAAAACGGTAGAACGGCCCTGTTGAGCATCCTTGAAGTGACGAAAGAACTAAAAGATTTGCCCAAAAGGTGAAAAGGCTTATAAGGGTGAAAGGGTGAAAAGGTGAAAGGGTGAAAAGGTGAAAAATGGCTAACGCCCTTTAAAGGTGAAAGGGTGAAAAGGTGGAAAGGTGAAAAAATGGCTAACGCCCACAAACTCGTTAACTCGTTAATAAAAACCTTGTAAACTCGTCAACCCGTCAACTTGTGAACTCGTCAACTCATGAACTTATAAACTCAGATATGAAAAAGCTATCATTACTCACATTGCTGCTCATGCTTGCAGGCATGTTGGCAGCGAAAGAATACAAGGTAAGCACGGCGCACGACTTTATCAAGGCCTTGGGGTCCGACCGAACAATAACTGTTAGCGGTGTTATCAACCTTTCTGACGTGATGGAATTCGACGACCTCGCACAGAAAGCAAACATGAGCGACTTGTCCGTAGGGTCTAATCCCACCAAGCAAGTGAACAGGGAGGGCATGTTCGACGGCCATCAGCTGGTGCTCGACCAATGTAAAAACCTCATCATCCAAGGCACTAAGGGGGCTGCACTCATCGTGCGGCCGCGCTATGCTTATGTGATTAGTTTTAGAAGTGCCCATAACGTCACCCTTCGTAACCTTACCTTAGGACACACCGACGAAGGATATTGCGAGGGTGGCGTGTTGGAATTTGATGGTTGTGAAGGGGTACAGATAGACAAATGCGACCTATACGGCTGTGGAACGGAAGGCATCACAGCCACCGACACGCGCGAACTGAATTTCACCAAGAGCATTATACGCGATTGCAGCTATGGCATTATGACCCTGCGAAACTGTTTCAACATGACGTTTGCCGACAGCGACTTCTACCGTTGCCGTGAATTTACGCTCATCACCCTTGCCAATGCTACCAATACCTCATTCTCCAGATGCCGCTTTGCACAAAACCAAGGGCCGCTTTTTTATGTTGAAAAGACCAACCTTTCGTTGCGCGACTGCGAAATTCACCATTCGGGCGACTTGGGAAACATCGACGTTTATCAGCACGGGGCAACATCGTATAGCCGCGACAACAACGAACTGAGCCCGCGCGATGTGGGTCCTGAGGGCAGACCCAACCTTAAAGCCTCGCGCGAACAGGAGAATGTAGATAGCAACGCCGACAACGAAAACGAGGAAGATGAGGCCGACTGCGAATGCGGTGAGGAAGAAGATAATCTCTCGGATGAGGCGCAATGGGGCAGCGAATTGATTGAAGGATGGAAAGATATGGGTGTGGAACTCCCGACTTCCGTCAAGACCGACAACGTAAAAGACCTCACTATTGCCGTTTGTAAGGCGTGGCAGGGCTTAGAAGGCGGTCCGCAGAAGTTTGTTGTGAGGTTCTCTAAAAAGCAGGGACGCTACGAACGTTTCAACTTTGAGCATCCCCAATCGCCCGTTAATGCCAAGAGCAGCACCTACGCCGTGTCTGATGCCAACTATGGTATCGTGGTGTACAACACGATTGGCGGCTGGTTTTATGTGGAATGCGAGAACGGTCAGAAACTAGATGCCGCCCTTTGGAAACGCGATAACGGCCATAAGTTGCTGATTGTTACCCTCACTTACGAGAGTGATACGTTTTCTTCTCAGGTGTGCATGGCCTACGATTACGACCCCACAACCCGAACACTTACGCCCGACCTCACTGTGCATAAACGTTTAACGCAGCTAGAAGGCACATTGTGCGACTTGCCCCGAAAGGGTAAGAACATCGGTGTGAGAAACATCGGGAGCGACACTATGCGCTTCTATTACTTGAAATGGAACGGGAATGGTTTCTCTGCACCCGTGAAAGTGGCAACCAACACATACCAAAGACCATGACAAAAAACTTGATGCAAGAACGTATACAGGCAATTAACAGCGTGTTGAGCGCTTACTTTGCTGATAAAACCAACCCCAGACAGGTGCCGGCATTGGAACTTATGGGGTTGTTTATTGATAAAGGTATCTTTAAGAAAGACCATCGAAATGGGCTGCCTATTAGAAAGATTCTCAGAAAACTCAATAGCGAAGGCTGTCTACATGACATACCTTACGCTCGTGGAGAATTAAAACAGAAAAATATCTATTGGACTTTTGTTGATGTAAACACAGATATGGATGGGAATACATCGTTATCTAAGGGCTTGGTTGATGTTTCTAATGACACATCTGTGAGGAAGAAGGGTTCGAGTAGGGCTAATTCAGATGAATACTATGTAATAGGGCTCTGCAATGAAGTGCTAAAAATGAAAGCATCGCAACAGCATTGTTTTGGTTTTTTGTTGGGCGATACTAAGAGAATGCTGCCTGTTGACGCCTATTATGAGGGTTTGAACCTTGTGATAGAGTATTATGAAAGTCAGCATACTGAGTCGACGCCATTCTTCGATAATAAGAAAACGGTAAGTGGCGTGTCTAGGGGAGAGCAAAGACGTTTGTATGACGAGAGACGAAGAACGGAGTTGTCAAAGCATGGCATAAGGCTTATCATACTGCGTTATAGCGATTTTGGTACAACGAAACGCTTAAAGAGGGATAATAGGGAGCATGATATAGAAGTGGTGAGAAAGAAACTTGCGGAGTTTATCTCTTAATTTCTCGTTCTTTGAAAAGTGCGTTTTCTCGCCTCTGTCGATTACGGGCGGCGTTTCATTTCACTTTACTTTCAAAAGCTCTAACGAACCGATTGGGGTTTAAACTGCTGTGTTCCGCCCCTACATGGGTGCTTATGCAAGGCAGGCGTAAACGTAAGACTTAAAAAACAAATCTACTTATTGCCGTTTGGCAGAACGTCACCAAAGGGCAATAAGTAGATGTGTTGTTGGGCTTGTGGATGTACGGCTAATGCCATACACAACCTTGGACGGTTACTTTACCAGAACCTTCTTGGTTGTTCCGTCTGAATACTTCACGATATTCAGGCCTTTTTCGAGTTGCTGACGACGGCATCCATCAACAGAATAGTACTGTTGGGTGGGGATGTTGTTGATGGTGGCGTTGTCTATACCCGTAGAAACAACTTGGGTTGTCATGGGTTCGCTTGAATACTTCTTGCCGTCTTCTGCCTCGTAAACCATCACTACCGACAGCTTTTTGATAGACTCGTCGTAGAAGTGCAGGATGCGTTGGTTGTCTGCAACCTTGATGTCGTCGTTCCTCTTGTCTTGATAGTTAAAGGGGATGTTGGTCATGTCCTTTTCTATGTAGGGATACCTTGCGTGTGTAAACTTGAAAGGCTCTTGGTTGTCGTTGATGTAGACGTTGTAATACATCTTGTTGGGGTCGAGATAGTTGCCGTTTATGTCGGCACTTCTTACATAGAACGCCAAGGTGATGGTGGTTACAGAATAGTCGTAGCTTGGAGCAGCCGAGCAGTAGTGCAGCGTAGGCTTTTCGGGTTTGCCGGCCTTTTGCTCGTATGGCGTGAGCACTAAGTTTTGAAGTGTGCCGAAATCTTCCTTGGGCATGTTGGTTGAACTGCTTTTTCCCAGCACCACTTTGAGGATTTTGTCGTTGGATAGTGCACCTGTTGTGGGGTCTATGTTAAATTCCAGTTTATCTGCAACGGTGTTCTCGTCGTTGAAGGCTGCTGCGTAAGCGTGATACTGAGCCATATCGTTGGAGAAGCGTTTGAAGTAGGTCTTTACCGCTGTGCCCAGATACTGGTTTGTAGGCAAAACGGCCTTGTTGCCCTCCTTTGTGAGCTTAACCCACAGGTTGGCCAACTTTTCGTTTGCGAATATACCTTTGACGTAGATGTCGTTGTTGTGGGTGGCGACCTCAACGATACGCGGAGAAGTTTCTGTTTTGGAGGTGAGCATGTATTGCTTTTTGGGGGCAGAAGCAGGTGGCGTAAGGGGTTTTTCGTCGAAGGTTTCGATGGTGACATTCCAGTCGCCATATTGGCTGTCCCATGTCTTGTCGTTGAAAACGGCTCCAAGCATATCGTTTTTGGTGCCTGTGCCCAACATTTTAAGCGTTTTCCCATCCCACGAAAAGTCCATGAAATTCTTGTTTGCCTCAACAACCTTGTACTGATTATCGGCAATGGCCGACATGCGGTTGAGCTTAAATATGCGTTCGGAGCTGCCGCCCTCATCGTCATCATCGTCGCCGTTGTTGTCTTTATAGATTACTTGGGGCAAAGCAGCCCTGTATTTGCCTTCGCCAATCTTGTCTAGTTTCAGCCACGACTTGCTGTCGAGACCCGACAGCGGGTTGTAAACGTAAAGGCAATTGTCGTCGCCCACCACTATTTTAGAAACTAAACCCTCGTATCTGCCAGGTTCAGTGCTTGTCCAATTCCGCTTTACCCACGAGTCGCTGGTGCGATACATGTTGTCGATTAGCTTTCCTTTGGGCGTGTCTAGTTTCTGCGCAAAAGCAGTTAGGCTCATTGCTAGGGCGCAAATTGCGTATAAAGTTCTTTTCATCGTTTATTAATTTTAGATAAGCTGTTGTTTGTAATTGTGCTTTTTATTGAAGTCGTAACCTAAACCAACACTGAAAAAGCTGCTACCAGCATCTGCCGTTTTCAGCATGTAGGCTCCGTTTAGGCGCAGTCCGCCATACTTAAAGCCTGCGCCCATGGTGAAGTGGCTGAGGTTGCGGTCGCCATATTCGTAGCCGGCACGTAGCGATACCATCTTGTTATAGGTGTATTCCAGTCCGCCACCAAGCATAAGTACCTTGTATTCTGATGGACGGAAGAAATAACGAGTGGACCACGCGCCTGCAACTTGGTGCTTGTTGGCCACGTCGACGGTTAATGCACCGCCCACGGCAACATACGTCGGCATGGTGTTTTTGTTGCCGTTGCCGTAGTCGAGCTGCGGACCTATCGCGCCAACCTTGGCGTCTAGCATCAGGTGGGTGGGTTTATTGCCTGCCGTGATGCTGCTCTTTTGATAGGATGCGCCTAGGGTAAAGGCACCCCCAACGGCGTTTTTAGAGAGGTGACTGAAAAGGATATTGCCCACGGCATAGGCAGAAAAGCCGTTGCCAAGCATGTAAGCGTAACCCAAGTCGATGGTCCAGTTGTAGGGTTCGTAGTCTTTGGTGGGGTTGCCAAGCATGTCGTAGCCTTTTAGTTTTAAGCCACCAGCGTAACGAAAGCCTGCAAATGCCGCATGACGACGGGCAAACCTGTAGCCCAGAGCGGCGGTGTAGAGCCCGAATGTTCCCTCGTAGCCTTCGGATTTCTCGTAAATGGAGGCCGATGCGTCTGCCGAGAACTTCTTGTTTGTACCGAGAAAGGCAGAGGGATTGTTGTATAGGTACATCCCATCGGTCGCAACAGCCGCGTTACCCATAGCAGCTGTTCGGGCATCGGGATTTGCAGCCAGCACGGAAAGGTCTTGCCCTTGGGCGTTGGCCTGCGCAACACCGAGCAGTGTTGCGCAAGCTATGATGATGACATGTTTTGAATTCATACTCGTTCGGGTTATCGTTTAATGAACATTTGGGTGTGATTGCCCTTGCTGGTGTGCACGGTAAGCTTGTAAGTTCCGGGGCGCAGCTTGGAAAGGGGCAGCGTAGCAACGCTGTTCTTGTCGGGAGTTACGGTGGCACTCATCAGTTGTTCGCCAACGGTAGAGCTGATAACGAACTCTGCCTGCGTAACTTCGGGATTGAGTAGGGCGTTAATGTCTGTCTTAGCGGGGATGGGATAGACGGCATAGACGGGTGCCGACTTTCTTTCGACGACCCGAATTTGGAACGAACCATCGGAAGATGTTTGGCGACCATCTGATGCAAGCACGCTAACACGTGTGACACCTCTTGCGAGAGGTTTGATTTGCAGTTGGTCGTTGCTGACTTGCACCGAGGCGATGCCGCCGTTAGCTATATTGGCTTTGTAAGAAAGTTGGCTGCCGCTGCCGGTGTAATGACCTTTTAGGGAGATGTTCAGGGGGCCTTCGTCTAAGCCAATGATGTAGTTGGCGAAGGGCTGTTCTAGCTTAGGCGGCATGTACGGGATGACCTTAAAGGTAAAGCTTTTCTCCGACTTGGCGCCAAGATCGTCTGTGAGAACAAACGTGCAGGTGTAGCTACCAGCTTGCAACACAGGGACGATACTTACGGTTACTGTGGCTTGGTTGATGCTGTACGATACGCCTTTGGTTTCGCCTATGGCCCTTATGTCCCAGTTGTGTCCGTCGGGGTCGGCCACGTTGAAACTGAATGTTTTCCGCTCGTTGTTGTTCAGTTCGATAACCTTTTCGGGGAAGTTGGTCACTTCGGGGGCATGGTTCAGTTTGGTTGTACACTTCTGAATGGCGGGCTCTGAAAGGTTTCCCCAACGGTCTACTGCCACAACGGCAATGCTATAGGCCTTGTTGTCTTTCAGGTTGTCGAAGGTAAATCTAAGCTTTTCGCCCAAACTATGCCCCATGCCGTTGATTTCTTTAAAGCTCATGTCTTTGATATTCTCAGCCGTTAGGTCGTTGGGACTGATGTATAAGCGATAGAAGGCCGCGGTTTTATCCTCGTCTTTTGCGATGCTCCATTCGGCAGTGATGTCTACAAAGTCGGGAGTAAGAGTGAGTGTACCAACCTTTTCGGGCGCAATCTTCGTGTCGGATTCGAATGCAGCCTCGGCATCAATGTACCCTTTGCCTAGTTTTCCTTTGTAAGCGGGGTTTAGTTCGTCGATGTTGAAAGGCCTGTATGCCGTGATTAAGCGCGATTTCAGCTCGTCGTTGGTGAAACCTTGTCGGCCAAAATAGGATGCAATGAGGGCGGCAATGCCCGAAACATGGGGGCAAGCCATTGATGTTCCTTGGAAATAAGCATAGCCCGAAGGTACCTTACTCTTGGGAACGGTGCTAAGAATACCGCCTTCTGTGCCGAATGTGTCTTGGTCGCCGCCTGGTGCCATAATCGTAATCCAGCGCGCATAGTTGCTGAAACTGGACTTAGCGAAGTTCCACGCCATTGCAGAAACCGAAACGGCTGGGGGATAACAGGCCGGATAGGCTGCAAACTCCTTGTTTTCGTTGCCGGCCGCGAAGACAACCACGCCGCCTTTCATGGGCGAATTGGCGCGTTGTTGGCCGTTTTCGTCGCATCCGGCCATCTTAATGAAGTAGTCAACGGCCTCTTTCAGCAGCTTGGGCATCGCCGTAACGCCCGACGTTGAGGAGTAACCCCACGAGTTTTGGCAGATAACGGCACCGTTGTCTGCCGCATATTTAATGGCGGCAGCTGCATCACCCTGCTCGTCTTTGCCCCTGAAAATTTGGCAACTCATCAGTCGTACGCCACTGTCTGGCGTTCCGTTGCCGCCAGCCACGCCTGCAACACCTTTCCCATTGTTGTTGCGTGCGGCGACGGTACCTGCAACGTGCGTGCCGTGTCCTTCGTTATCGGGTTGGATAGTGCCGCCAACCACGTCTTTTGCCTCAACAAAGTTGTAGCCGTAAACGTCGTCGACAAAGCCGTTTCCGTCGTCGTCCACACCAGCTTGTCCGTTCTTTTCCTTCTCGTTGATGTAGAGGTTGTCCACCAAATCTTCGTGCGTAATGTCTATTCCGCCGTCAACAACGGCAACGATAACGTTGCTTTTACCCGTTGTGTACTTCTCCCAAACGGGTTTTAGGTTGCAGTCGGCACCCTTCTTTGCCCGTGGACTTATCGAACCGTCATTGTAATAATGCCACTGTTTGGCCAAAAGTGGGTCGTTAAAGGCCGAAGCGGTGGGTTGGTTTCTTGTTTGTGGGGTTGGACCTGTATAGGGTTTAGCCGTAAACTTGGGGCGTGCGATGGGCAGCACACGTTCTGCATATTCTATTCCGCTTGCCTTGTTAAACTGCTGCAACACCTCGGCAACGTCTTTGCTTTCGTCGAAGTAGATGGTGTACCAGCGGTCTAATCCCTCGGCAATGGTGCGTTCCTCATAAATTCCGGCAGGCTTAAACACCCGCTCCATCTTGTAAGCGCCCGCGTATTTCATGGCCGACGACATGGCCGAAGGCACGCTTTGCATCTCTACATTGCCCTTGGCAGAAGTGGGCAGGGCTTGGTTGGTGCCCTTTTCCAACTTTACGTTGATGCGCCCCCGCACGGCAAAGAGGTCCTTATCAATGGCAACGGCGCGCGTTTTGGAGTTTGGGTTTTCCATCTCCATGCTTTCTTGGCACGATGTAGCGAGCATCAAGCCAGAGATTGCACACGCACACATATATATAATAGTTTTTTTCATCACTATTGTTTTTCGTTTTGTTTCTTTTCAGTGTTATTTACTTGGACGATGCGTTTTAAGCATGCTTTCTATCTTTTGCATCCGCTGTTGCTTACTTCCTGCGAAGACATTCTTTTTGTAAAGTACGCCGATTTGCATGACTGGCTGTCCGCCGTTCACGTCGGCAAACTTACCGCCAGAGATGGCCAATGTAAGATAGTCTGAGCGGCGAGCATATACATGATGCTTGCCGTTGTAGCCCACAAACTCGAAGTTGTTCGACGTGAGCAGCTTGTCAAACTCGCGCGTAACGAACCATTCTCTGCCGTATTGCCAAACACCCAGGTTGGGTTGACTGAAACTTAGGCTGTATTGTTCTACACTTCCCACCATGTCTTGTGGGGCGGGATTGTCTCCACCGCGCGTGAAGAAGAAGTAAGTGCGGGCAACCAGCAAGGGGTCGTTGGTTTTATAGGCGATGGCCTCGACGTCTCTGTTCTTCGAAACCTTCCTCGTAATCTCTTCGCTGTGCAGGTTCGCCTCGTAATTCTCCACGTCGGTCACCTTCTTGTCGGCCTTGTTCAGCAGCGCAAGCGGACCCAGGTCGAGCGTTTTGAAGGTTTCGTAGTCGCGATCTTGCGAATGTATTTGGTAAAAGAACAACACAACGCTATGGTTGCTCTCCAAGATGTCCACGTCCATCGTCATCCGTTCCTTCACGTTCATGTAGTGGTTAGGGTCTTTTTCGTCCCTAACATAGCCGTTAGCCGTTACGAAATCTTGGAACGCCTGCGACTTAACGGCATCTACGCCAGCCTGTTCAAGCGAACGCGTATAGATACGTGTCGGTACGAAATGTTTCGTATCGTGCACATATACCACATCCTTAAACAGCGGAGAAGTGGTTTTGAAGAAGTAGCTTTCCTCGTAAATGCCGTTGGCTTCGTCGGGTGCGCCATACTCTTTCAATATACCTCCGCGGCGATATTCAAAGTCCATCATCTTATGAAGGCTGAAAGGGTTGCCCGGATTGCATGCCAAAACGAAAGTAGACACGCCAGGTTGCCTTACAACCACTTCGTTGTTCTTGCCGGCATAGCTTATGGTAAGCTTTACCGTTCGTTCTGTTGCATCGTAGTTGGGTTTGGAAATAAACTTCAAGGCGTGTTTCTTCCTTACGATTTGCAACCATTCGGGCTGTTCGCTTTGTTGCAAATCATACAGGCCACTCTCGATGTTTACGTCTACGGTAGTGTTTCCGCCAGCCTGCGGCAACACCAGTTCGCCGTTGGCAATGTTCAGCGAGATGTCGGCCGCGCTTTGCTTTACCATGACTTTTTCAACCGCCAGACCGCCATCCACAAGCACATAGCTACTTCTTTCCGTGCCAGTTGTGTTGGCATCTACCTTTACAACAATCTCGTTTCCGCTTTGTGTGAGGTGTACCCACTGTTTAGGCGTGGTTGCAACCCACTCTTTGCAGTTGGTAGTAACGGTAATGGTTGTTTCGCCCACTTGGTTGGCGAACTTCAATTCCTTGTCCGAAACGCTTAGTTGTGGCTGTTCAAAGTCGTCGCTCTTGGCACATCCCACCGCCATTGCCACCAGCAGGCACACGGTAGATAGCTGCAACAGCTTATATAAATTTATTATACGCATACTAGGAATACAATTTAAATAAGGTATCACCGCTTTATGTTAAAACTTCAACGCATCCTTTGCTTTCAACATGTTGCGCACCATCCGCTCTTGTGCTTTCAACGCTTTGCTGCCTGCGCCAGATGCAGACGCATCGTAATTGTAGAGCAATGCCATAACGGGCGTGTTGTTGTCGGCAACGCGTGTAATGGCGATGAAGAGGTGATCGCTTTCGCGTGCAAAGAAGTGAGTGGTGCCAGCTGTGCGCACGAAAGAGAAACCTTCCTCTCCAAGTTTCTTCTGCAATTCGTTCGTAACGAGCCATTTGTTGCCGTACTTCCAAAGGCCAAGACTAACATCTTTGAAGAGCAGCGCGCCAATTTGCACACTTCCGAGCTTGTCGGGGGTCTTTCCGTCCTTGTCTGTGGTATAGAAAATGTGGATACGGCCATAAGCATCCTTCGGTCCTGGCGTGCCTTTCAGCGTGTATTGAAGTTGCGAAACCTCGGTTTGCTTATGTTCGTTAAAGCTGCGCTCTTCTTCCTTGCTGCCGGCATTCTTTTCATATTGTTCCACTTGGGCCACCTTCACGTTGTCTTTCTGCAACAGTTCGAGGGGATAATAAGGCACTTTATCGAACGTCTTATATTCTCCAACTTGCTTAACTATGGGCTTAAACGTGAGGTTAACGCCCTCGTTGTTCTCCTTTTCAGATACATAAACTTTCAACGAGAGCAAGTCTTTTTCGTTCACATACTCCCTGTCGGATTCCGAATTGCTGCGCACATAGCCGTTGTTGGTAAGGAATTTCTCGAATGCCTTGTCCTTCACTGCTGCAATTGCCCTAGAACCATCGCCGATGGAAATGATTTGCGAAGGCGTAACGCCATCGGCACTGCAATATTGTATCAACGTAAATATGGGTGAAGGAGAAATGAAGGTGTAGGTCTCTTCCAGTCCATAGGCCGGCATGGCCGATTGATATTCGCGCAAATAGCTGCCGCGACCCAGCTCGTATTCCATAATCTTGTGCACGTTTTGTGGAGCACCTGGGTTGATGGGGAGGATGTAACGCTGTATGCCCGACTGCGAAACAACTATCTCGCGGGTTACATGGCCGCTCTTTGCATACAGTTTCACTTGGCGGTCTTGTTCAGTATCGTTGCGTTCGGCCACCAACTTTATCTCTTCGTCCGACTTTATTATTTTGAGCCATTTAACTTCTTCGCTGGGCGTAACGTCGTAAACCGAAGTGTTCGTCGTTACGTCGACAATCTTTTCGCCGCCCATTTGGGGTAGGTATATGGCCGTCGGCACAACGTCTAGCGTTACGTCTGCTGCACTTTGCCTTACTTCCACCTTTCCCGTAGCACCGTTGGCGTTCACCAGCACATAGCTTGTGCGTTCGGCGCCCATCTTGTTTTCGGCAACTTTCACTTTCAAAACGTTTCCATCCTGGGCTAACGACAACCATTCGCCCTCTTGTGGAGAAGATGCAACCCAATTACTTTGGTTGGTTGTAACGCTGATGTTCCTTTCGCCAACGCCTCTTTCAAAGCTAACGCTGTTCTCCGAAAGAACCAATGTAGGCAATTCAAATTCATCTTCCTTTGCACACGATAACAAGCAAAGAACAAATGCACCTAAAAACAAGGAGTAAAATGTTTTCTTTAAATCCATACTCTTCAAGGTTTTGCTGGGTAAAATAATATTTATAGTTAGAATTTCTATTCTGAAAAGAATGCGGAAACTTTTGTATTGTTAATGTGAATAAATATTTCAAGCTGTGCCCACAAACTTAAAAACGTTTAATTTTACGCTGCAAAAGTACTAAGATAATGAGGATATAGGACAAGCCTTTGTGTTAAAACGTGCTAATGCGGGCATCACCATTTGTAGGTATTTTTCAATGGGTGCAGGCTTAAAAACATCACCTCCTGTGTGTTTTCCAACCTTATCTGTGCATGTTTCTCCTACGCCTTGGTGGGGTAAGGGGAACTAGGCCACAGACAGGGCGAGATAAAAAAGAGGACGGGTAAGGACAAAAGGTAGAGCAGGGCAACCCCAAAGCGAGCCCATAACATCTGCGTGGAGCTTTTAGAACGCGCCTAAAAACAAACGGGCTTGCAAGGCATCTAGCCCTGCAAGCCCGTTCTGTAACATCACGCTAGCAACTGCAAACAGGTAAAAAGCTTGCGTTGCCACATGTTGTAGTGCGCTTATTTCTTTGCGTCTTCTTCCATCATTTTGTTGAAATCGTCGAGCGAAATTTTCTTCTTTTTCAGTTTCACCACCTTTTTCGTAGCCTCAACCAGTTTGTTTTCAATGGCGCGGGCGATAAAGCCATCTAGCGTTTCGCGGTTTTTAAGCATCTCGCGCGCGTAGTTGTCAATGGTTTCATCGGGCAAATTGCTCATGCCATATTGTGCAAATTCAATGCGTGCTTGCAAACGAGCGGCATCAAGCACATCGTCGTCGCTCACCTTTATTTCGTTGGCCTTCACCAGCTGTTCCTTAATGAGGTGCCATTTCAGCTCTTCAAGGCTGGTTTCAAACTTCTCGTCAACCTCTTTTTCGTCTTTCACGTTTTTCAGCATGATGCGTTTAAGCATCTCTTCGGGGAATGTAAGCTTGCCTACCTTCTTCTCGCAATAGGCGCGAAGGTCTTGCAACAGTTTGAAATCGCTGTTGCTAACCAACTGGTTGGCAATTCCTTCGGCTATTTTCGAACGGAAGTCGGCCTCGTCTTTCACTGCGCCTTCGCCGTAAATGGCGTCGAAAAGCTCTTGGTTTACGGCTGCTTTGGCGTAACGAGTAATCTCCAATATGTGGAAAGCGAAGTCAGAGTCAACGTTGGCAGCCTGTTCTTTGCTGATACCCAACATCGATGAAACCTCAATTTCGCTGTCGGGGTAGGCCTTCTTGGGGTTGAACACCACCACTTCACCGCGTTTCACACCGTCGAACAGTTTCTTTTGGTCCTCAACTTTAATGTATTCGGGCATCAACACCGCACCTTCTTTCACGATGCCGCCCTCTTTTTCGCTGCCGTCGGCGTTCAATTCCTTCATGTCGCCCTTCAGCATATCCTTTGCTTGGTACTCTTCCACCTGCTCGTACTTCCCGGCACGCGATGCAAACACGTCTACTTGCTCGTCTACCAGCTTGTCGTCTACGGTTATTTCATAGTAGTCAAGCTTGTCTTTGTCCGTCAGTTCGAGTTTAATTTCAGGAGCCACGGCAATATCGAAGACGAAGGTGTAGGGAGCGGGTTTCGACAAGTCTTGTTCTTCTTGCTTAGCAGAAGGCATCGGCTCACCCAAGAATTGTATATTGTTCTCTTTAAGATAGTTAAAAATGGTATCGCCCACAAGTTTCTGTATCTCTTCTGCCTTTACATGTTCGCCAATCTGTTTCTTTATTAGCGAAAGCGGAGCTTGTCCAGGACGGAAACCAGGGATATTGGCCTTTTTGCGATAGTCTTTGAGTGTTTTCTCTACTTTTTCGTTGTAGTCGGCCTCTTCTACGGTGATGGTAAGCAGGCCATTCACCTTGTCGGCGTTTTCAAATGAAATCTTCATCTTCTATATATTTATTGTATTTGTTATCTTAACTATTGTATTTGCTATCTTAACGTTCAAGTTCGGTAAGCCCAACTTGTTGGAAACCGCAGGGTTGTTCAGGGCTAGCGCACGCGCTTTTTCGCTAGTGTTTGGCGGGCAAAGTCCTCTTTCTTTTTGCGCTTACGCCCTTGCGAAAGTTATGTTCACTGGCTTACAATGAAGTGCAAAATTACTTATTATTGCCGTAATTACCTAATATATATGGTGAAAAATGATTTTTGTGCGCTTGGATTGTTGCAAAAGTGCGGAGTGGGGAGCGATGGATTAGATGCGTTGTGTGAGAGTGTAATGGGCGAAATGCAACATCGTTTTTTATGTTTTGTTGCAGGATGTAGGCCGATGATGTGTAAATTAATGGGCAAACGCTTTTTCGATATAATTTTATTTCGTAAATTTGTCGCGTTAGTAACATGTCTGCTCTCAACAAAGCATCGCATATTGGCTCGCAAACTCATAAACTCACCAACTCATAAACTTACCAACTCATAAACTAACATAACATGAAAAGTAAATTAATTGTAACTTTGTTGCTATCGATGGTCATCGTATCATCAACATGGGCAAAAGAACGGCCCGAAGTGAAATGCGTATTAACCCTTAACGACGGCAAAACCGTTGAGGGATGGTTCTTAAAAGAAGGTTTTAGCACCTACGGACCCGACCGTTTGAAGAATGTGGACGAGATAACCATCACGCCAACAAAAGACGGTAAGGAAGGCACCACCTACAAGGCCGACGATGTGAAGGTACTTAAATGTATCTACGGGAAAGAAGGACTGCAGAAAGAATACCGTTCGCTCTATGCATTAAAGCCCATGACACGCCCACTTAACCTCAAACACTCCAATCATAAGTTCTTTTGGATGGTTGGCTATCAGGGTAAGAAAGTAATTGGTTTCATTTCTGATGCCAGTCTAATCTTTCACGCCTCGCCCACGCAGCGACTGACATCCAAAACGGCGGCTTATAGCTATTGTGTGGAGGGCGACGAAGTGGTAGTAACTTATTATGCGCCTTCGGGCGGCATCGACATTGGCTCGAAGTCGGAACTGAAAATGAACTTCGAACGCTTTCCAGAGATGGTTGAGCTAATCAAAAGCAAGGATTTTTCTGTTAAGGAAATGAAGGACAAACCCTTCGCCATGCTCGAAACGCTCGACCAATATTTGGCAAAATAGGCCTTAGCTTATCTTTGGCATGATGCAAGGTTGGGCAGTGCCCGCTCTGTTTTGTAGATTTGTTGCGCGACATTGCCAACCTTGCATCTCTAATTCTCTTTTATCTGACACGTATTTAAAGGTGAAAAGATGGCTGCGCCCTTTTAAAGGTGAAAGAGTGAAAAGGTGAAAAAATGGCTAACGCCCTTAAAGGTGAAAAGGTGAAAAGGTGAAAAGGTGAAAAGATGGCTGCGCCACCAGTCTTGTTAACTCGTTAACTTGTTATTTGTCGGACTTGTCAGACTTGTCAGACTTGTCAGACTTGTCAGACTGGTCCGACTTGTCCGACAGGTCTGACTGGTCCGACTAGTGTAACTAGAAAAACTAAAGAAAGACTAGATACAATAAGCTAGCCCCGCTAGCTTAATTCCAAATGCCTGTAACCCCATTAACCCATCAACTGGAGCCTCGCCTTTTGTCCGCTTTTCCGTGTGAATTTTAACACTATGGCTGCCCTTTTTATCCACCAACCGCCCACTTGCCCCAAAAAATCGATTCTCGCGAGGGTTCGTTTTGATGCTAAAAGGGGTTAGCTTGTGCATGCGGCAAAATGAATATTTATTACGGCCAACCGCCATTTGCACCTGTTTTGGGGCTATTTGCAGCAAAATATAGTGCAATATGGTGCGAAATGCGGTGCAATATGCCGCTAAACGCAATGCGTTTT
>NZ_KV815131.1:65254-79013 GCF_001814145.1 Prevotella sp. HMSC073D09
AGGTAAAATGGTGCAAAACGCAGTGCAAAATGGTACAAAACGCGAAACGAAAAGCATAAAAATACGCCGCAATTAGTATAAATATAAACTTCTAGAGCATGATACACATGGCTAAAAAGGCCAAAACACCCACTAAAAAGTGGGGTTTTAGGGGCTAAAAGTGGGTATTTGGCATCGACAAAAACACGATCTGGGCACCAACTAGAAAGGCAAAATGGTGCAAAATGCACGCAGTGTTCTTAAAATTAGACTAAAAATGAAGCGTGTAAGGCTGAAAATAGCGGCTAATTTCATGCTTAATGACCTAAATTTACGCTAGAAGGGGGTGGAGGATAGGATGTATTTTGTAAAACAAAAGAAACGAAATTAACCCAAGGATAGTGTGAGCCTATGAGTAATCAAGCTCGTGAGTTTATTGTGTTTGTGAATTGGGCTTTCCTTTTTGGGGAGTGTAAAACAGAGTGGAATGACTTTAATGGCAATGAATAGTACAGGAATAAGGGCAATTGAACAGGTTTGTTGGTAGTGTCTTTTGACCTGTTACTCTTTCTTGCTTTCAACAGAATTCGTATAAATGCAATATGGTTCTATCCACGCTATTGAAGAATGTGGAACAGAACTTGTTTGAACCTTGTTCTGGAAATTACCACCTCCTAATAGCGGTTTCTAAGACACAATCGCGTTTTGCCACGACAAATATGGCTAGATTTTAAATTCTATTGCGCCTTTTCTTCGCTGAAACCGAAAAGTTTTTATCTACACTAACTCGTAAATCGCGATTTTTATGTAAATTTGTCCACTACTTAGTATGTGCGGGAAGTGTTATCTTGGCTTGGTCATGCAAAGGCTATAACTCCTCTCCTCTACGATAAGATATTTAAAGGTCAAGATGACTTCAATAGAAACAAATCTAACTCCAATAAATCTAACTCCGATAAAATCTAAACCCTATGAATGTTGAAAAGAGAACAGAAGTTACAGATTAAGGTTTTTAGAAGACTTTTCCCCATAAACATTTCATTCTATCAGAAAGGAGAAAATGACGAAAGTTTTTGGGGATGTTCGTACATAAAAACGGTTCTTCCGTTAAATGCGTAGATGAGGAATTTTGTTTTTAGTAAGGATGAATTTTTAATATCATTTCTCGCCATTTCTACTATCCTCATTTTTAGTTAGTTATATTTTCTGTTGTTGCCTTATTAGGTGGCGAATCTGTTTACCCGTAAAAGTTAATTATTGTACAAATCTATCCATTTAACGGAAGAACCATAAAAACTCTGATGGCGTATCGTGACCTAGATAATGCTGCCAGCGAAAGCAAGGCACAGTTTCCCGTCTGAAAGTGCTCCTATGGATGTAATGCGTTATTATTCCTTTTCCGAGGTATGCGCACTTGGTGCATGTTGGCAGGTGGCCTCCAAGAATGTGATTTACGGTTGGAGGGGTAAAGGTCGTGTTGTCTTAGATGGGGGATAGCGTATAATGACGCCCATGGGGCTAAAAGTGAAACTTTATGAAATGTACAAAACTAAGGATTTTCATTAGATGTCTTTGCACCATTCTGTTTAGTGTTGTCTGCTTACAATGCAAAGCCTATGGCTTGCGTGGACGAGTTGTTGATGGTTCCGGAATTAACCCCCTAGTGGGTGTCAACGTCAAGGTGAAAACAGACTCGGTAACCGTTTTGTTGCAAACCCAAACCGATGTAGACGGTAAGTTTGTGTTTGCCAATTTGTCGCAAGAAAACATTACGATAGAAGTGTTGTGCATGGGATATTCTCCGTTTAGTACCAGCGTTCGGGGTAACAATACAGACCTCGACCTTGGCGTCATCTCGCTTAAGCCCAGCTCTATAACGCTAGGCGAGGTGACGGTTACGAGTAACAGAACCATCGAATTAGCCGACAAGTATCTTATTTTCCCAACAGAACAAGAACTGAAAAGGACGTCTGAACTTATTGAACTGTTGGACGAATTGAAAATAAACATGCCCGGACTGAAAGTAAACGAATCCCAACAAACCCTTTATGTTGACGGCGGTAAGCCTATCCTTATGCTAAACGGAAAGGAAGTGGGCATGGACAAGATACGAAATATTGACCATAGGCGCATACAGCGCATAGAATACAGCAATGTTTCTGGCATTCGCTATCTAGACCGCGGTGCAACGGGTGTAATAAATTTCATCATGAACGGCTTGCAAGATGGCGGTTTGGTGTCGGTAAACACCAATAACGCACTGACGACGTTTCGTAACCGGGCGAACATAAATGGCACTTACCATGTAGGAAAGTCGGAGTGGAGTATTAATTACAATACATTATGGCGGAAATCGGGACACGAATACACCGACAAGGACGAGCGGTTTGTGGGGCGGATCGATGATATCATACGTAGCCAGACAGGACTTCCCTCGGCAATAACCGACTTCGACAACAGCTTGACGATGGATTATACCTACACGCACAGCCATTCTACTGCCTTTATGGCCATGTTTGGACTGAAGTATCACGACAAGGACGATAAAGAGGCATACCGCATTGTTGAGCGACAAGGCGCGAATACCGAAACGTTTGAAAGACGTTACTACAACGAAAGGCGACTATTAACTCCCTCGCTCGACCTCTTCTTTAAGACTGCGGTGGCAAATAACCAAACGTTAGAACTCAATGCAGTGGGCACGATGTCGGCTGGCGATTACAATCGCGGACTTAACGATAGTGGGATGTATGCACAGCGAAATGCAACCAAGAACAAAAGCATCAACGTTAACGGTGAAGCCCTCTATACCCTAACGTTTAAGCGCGCCACAACCAAAGTGGGGTTGAGCTACACGCACAGCCATGCGCAAAATGATTATTCGGAAAATGGTGGGGCAACCCTGATAGACAAACTGACCAAGGATAACGTTTATGGATACGCAATTGTTACGGGGACATTGAGAAAAATAGGGTATAACCTGGGGATTGGCCTGAAACATTACCGCATTGGTGACCTAAATAAAAGCAAGAACTTCTTTAATGCAAAGACAACGGCGTCGCTTAATTATCCGTTAAGCAAGGGATGGAGCGTTGGCTACCTTTTTATACTCGATTCTTCGCTACCTCCATTGTCCAGCTTTTCAAATGTTGTGCAAACCATAGATAAGGTGTCGCTGCAAGTGGGAAACATGAATGTGCAGCCAAGTGTTGTGACCAGAAACCGCCTTTCGATGAACCTGCACTTGGATAAGTTTACCATTTCGTTGCAAGGCAACTATAATTACACGTGTAAACCAATTGTTTCGGCCTGGCGATATGTTGCAGACCCATCCCATGTTTACCACAACATGTTCATCAAAAGAACGGAGAACGGAGATTATGACAGTCGTTTGAATGTGGAATGCGCCATTGGGTGGCAAAACGTGTTCAATCATTTCACCTTTCAAACCGTGATGGGTTGGGACCGATTCCGAATGCAGGGTGAAGGCTACCATAGCCAAATATCAAAGCCATACGCCTCTGTCTCGCTAAGTGCTTACTGGAATAAACTATCGGTTTATGCCAACTTCGACATGCTGCCACAGTACAGTTTTTGGGGAACTAATGTTTATCGGGGAGTGAGATACAACTATGTGGGCATGCGTTATAACATGAAACATTGGACGTTTGGTTGTCGTATAGACAACCCATTGAATAAAGATGGTTTTGTACAAGTGTCTGAAAACATCTCGAACATCAATCCCACACATACAGAATACCGTATCGTCGACTTTGCCAATATGGTAGAACTCTCAATGCAATATCGCATTAGGTATGGCAAGGAATATAAGAAAGGCAACCGTACACTGATGAACCGTAGTTTTGATTCGGGCGTAAATAATGATTATTAAATATAACGAAAAAGGGAAAGTCGAGGTGGTTTCAATGTTTAAAGTCTGTTTTGCCCAAATCGGACGTTGACCGCTTATCAATTATTTTAGTTTGTTTCTACCGCTTTCTGTTCATCTTTCGGTTGCTTGTCGGCAGTTAACTGTCTTCTTCTCGCGATGCAGCCCGCTACACTTCAAGGCTAAGACAGGCAATATGCCCAACAATAAAACAAAATCTGTACAAGCTCAACGGTCGATTTGGGTTAAAACCGCTAGGGAAGTTGCTGTTTCTCAGTCAATCGTTATCTGCCCATCTTGATAAGTGAACTTGGCTTTATTCAACCTGTTCAACATTTCAACAATCTCTTCGATGTTCGCATCCCTGAATGCAGTAAAGCCGACACGGGTATGCATCTTGGAGGGGTCTTGGAAGACAACGCTTACGTTATACCACCTGCCAATATCCTTGCCAATGTCTGCCAATGTTGCGTTGTCAAAATAAAATTCGCCTAGTGTCCACGCCACAAAGCCCTCGGTTTCGACCCTATTCACTTCAAATTTTTCAGCCGCGAGAGCTGCATCCTCGCCTGGCCTCAAACACTTAGTGACCGAACCCGCACACACCTCAACGAAACCTTGCAGCAAGGTAACGTGCATGTTGTTCTTATGGTAAGCGCGAATGTTAAACTCGGCATCAAACACTTTGGTGGTTATGCCGTTGGTTTTCACCACGAAGGGATGGTGAACGTCGCGACTCACCTTGAAATATGCCTCACCTTGCAACTGAACTTCACGCGTTTCATCCTCGAAACGTAATGGGAAAAACAGCTTACTGTCAGCGTTGAGTGTTACTTCCGTACCATCGCCAAGCGTAATCTCGGCTGTTGCATTCTGCGGAGTGGATAATACATTGCGAATACCTGCATCAACATCCTTGATTATATGCGACACCTGCAAATACTTATCGGGCACCACAACAGGTTTACCGTTATCCTGTTGCCACGTAACTGCCTTTTGCGCAGCCTTGGTGTTGGCTTGATACACCACAATTGGCTCTCGATGCGCATTAAGTATGCCCATGCCAAAACCTAGAACAATGGATAAAAGCAAGGATGTTAGCACGACAATCGACACACCAACACCTATAATTAAGGTATGCCTGCTTTTTGTCTTACCCTTGCTGGGCAAAACATTGTCTGGCTCTTCTTGCACATTCTGTGTAGCATAAGCCTGTTTTGGCAAATGGTTTCTGATAATTTGCTCTTGATTAAGGTCGTCAACATCGTTCTCTTCATTCATCGTTCTTCATTTTAATTTGTGTTACTCCTTATATGAAGTCGTCTTGACTTTTATAAATTGAGAGAAGTTTATACTTAATTCTGCAACGTTCCAACCAAAGTGTTAATATAAGTGCCTGATCAACAAAAGTTGTCCAGGATTTTGTCTTGTCGCAATATTCACTTAACTTGGTGTTGAAATCAAAAGTGTTAAACCAAGCAACAGACAGTGGCAAAAGTACAAATAAAATCTGATATTCTCACCGCTTATGGAGGAATATTCCTCGTGATGGAGAAGTTTGAACAGGCCGTAAACCCGATCATTAACCAGTTACTCGGACAGTGTGGCTCATCCTCAGCCTATAGTCGCGGTGACGTTTTCCGTATGCTGATGGCCGTCTACTTCTGTGGTGGCACACATATAGAGGGCATCTCCAACCATCTGCTGCATCATTCCGGGCGTCATCTCATGCTGAAGGGCTGCTCGTCAGGCACCATACCGAGGGTTGTTAAGGAGCAGGCCGTCGCCAATACGACATACATGGCAGACAACAGTGGCATGGGTTATGACTTCAACACGACAGACAGGATGAACGGGAAACGGGGGAAACAACTTAAAATAATTGATAAGCGGTATAACGACCGGTGGGGGTTAAAGCTGTTGACATGCCGCAGCAACGGTTGGGGACATGCCAAAAGGAAACAAAAGCTGAAAGGAAGCATAAAAGGGTGGGTTGGCTACTATCATCTCGGCAACATGAAACGTTTCTTTCTTGAGGCCGACGAGTGGCTAAAGTGCCGTATCCGCATGTGTATCTGGAAATCTTGGAAGAAAGTTAAGACGAGAGTGGAAAACCTCATCAACTGCGGTATCAAAAGTATAAGGCATGCGAATGGGGCAATACCCGTAAGGTTTATTGGGGCGCATAGCCAACGGCCCAATACTGCATCGGGCAATCTCCAATGGGAAACTATGCCAAGCAGGTTATGTCACTTTAATGGTAGCGTACCTCGAATGGTATCCAAAATAGGAACTGCCGTGTGCGGAACTGCACGTACGGTAGAGTGGAAGGTCGGTAAATGTAGAAGTAAGAGGTAAATGCCTTTTATGATTAGCATTTACCTCCTACCCGATTTTATCCCGCAATAAAGAAAATTACCGAGTTACATGCTGGTAGATTCCATTCCAGCGGTCACCATAACCTGTATGCACTTCGTACCTTGATATATAAAAGTTGTAGCCTTGCGCCACTTTAGACGAGCTCTGTGCGCGTGGCGTTGACGACCAAATATAGCCTCGCGAGCTGATATGATAGAGTCTGCCATTGTTATAGAAACCAGTGGTAGGCAAGAAGAAATAGCCGTTTGTGGGCCTAGGTCTGTGAGGGATAATGTTGTTGTTGGTGTAAACGAAGGCACCAAAGTTGTCGTACTGTGCGTATGCAGTGAAGTCGATACCCTTTGGCGAAACGGCCTTCATTCTCTCTCTCGTAGTCTTTTGGGTCGTGGCAATAACGTCAAGGTTTCTAAGCCACATACCACCTGCATATAGATGCCCCATGATAGTCCACATGGAAGAATCCCAATGTGGAACTCCATAGTAGGCCAGCCACATCAGCTCGTTGGCATTGAGGTTGTTTGTTGCCAAACGCGAGGCCTTACCTGGGTGGGCAACGGTGTTGTACCATCTTGGGTCGGCACCTACTTTTGCATAGCTGTCACCGTACTTGCCATTTAGATAAGGTTGTTTGGATGCACCTTTCCAATAATGCTCGCCTGGCTGGGCATCCCACATGTAATATTGGTCGCTGGCATAGTAGCGCACGTCAAGGTCGGGGGACAACCGTTTGTTTCTTCCTGCTTTTAAGATAACGTGGCCCAGTTTCGTAATCACCGTCCCGCGAACTTTCGTCTCTTGGTCGTACAATGTATACTCAATGGTGAAGTTGGTGTACTCGCCAGGAGCGACAACCATGATGCCCGCATTGGTTTCTGGGGTTGACACCGCGGGTATGGTGAACCCGTCGTTGCCTCCGCCATTCAACGTTAACGTGATGTTTCGGTTGCTTGGTTCGGCTAGTGGGCGCGAGTCAAGGTCTAAACCGCTGTCCTCAATGTCGTATGTGCCCGCGATGGCCTGGTCGGCCGACACCTTTATCTGGGTTAACCGCACTGACGGCGCAAAACCCTTGCTGAAAAATGGTGTGAAAGTGAGGTACGATGCACAGTGCTTGAGGTAGAAGTTGTAATTGCCATCAGCACCCCTAGTGAAAGAACCCACACCGCAGTCGCCATCGGTTTTGATGTGTTCGCCCTTGTTTGGCTTGGCTTGGTTTTGGGCAGCTTTAATGGTAACCTTATCTACAGCGGGTGTAGGATAGCCTGTGTATCTTACAGGATACGAGGCTTTGTTGAGGGGGGTTGGGAAGTAGAAACCGGCATTGCGTACCTTGTCCTTGCCGGAAGCGTTCAGCTGATTGTCAATGTTATCCCCTGAGTTCTGTACAAATTCGGGTGTTTCGCCTATGTCGTGTAGCCAAACTTTGTCGCCCCTTGTCCAATAGAATGCAAGTTTTGTCGTTTCGTATTCGGCTGTGGTGCGTGTCGATGTCGATTCCATGTAGGTTGCGACGGTAACCCCTCTTAAATTGTTTGATTTGTTTTCCTGTGTGTATAGGGCTGGATTTTCGTTGTTGCAGCCAACCAATGAAACAGCCGCAACAGCAGACAGCGCAATGATATGTATGTATTTCATTCCTATCTCTTAAATCTTGTTTTTGTTTTTACTTTCTTGTTTGTGGCGTTTTTTGTAGCTTTACCTGAAATACTTGTGCTAAGTAACAAAGTCTTTACTTTGAACTCACAGGCATCTTAGGTAAGGGGCTGGCCATCGTCTTGGGCAGGCAAGTGCCCACCTGTGCCAGATGTGCCTTGTCCTTCGTCATTGTCATCCTCAGCATCTTCATGTCCGCCAGTACCTCCGTGTTTGCCAGATCCTGCTAAAAGAGATTCTGCTTCAACTTTTACGACATAACTCTCAGGCTTACTATAAGCCAAATTACTAACTCTGATTTTTTTCATTTTTACCAATTAAAATTTATAATACCTAACTGAAAATTTAACCAAGTCAACATAACAAGTATCGGCCTATGATCCGTGGATATTGGCCTGTAGTACATTTAATAGTTCCTGGGCACATCTATATACGCGCTTGATGCGGTAACATCGTTAAAGAATGATTGTATTTTCGGCAACGAAGTTGTTGTTGTCTGCGCGGAATTCTATTAGGAAACCCTCTATTCGTTGTTGTACGGCGCATCTGCGAACGATTGCGTCAATTTTATCCTAAATATTTTAGTGCAAATTTACATTGTTTCTTGCAATTTGGCAAGTGTTTCTTTTTGTAAAACTTATTATATCCCTTTGTAACTCGTTGGTTTGTACCAGATTGTACTTTATTTAATGGTCTTTGTTAACACGTGAATTAAGAACATATAACATTTGTTCTATAATATAAGGG
Organism: Prevotella sp. HMSC073D09; assembly: GCF_001814145.1. Lineage (NCBI taxonomy): Bacteria > Pseudomonadati > Bacteroidota > Bacteroidia > Bacteroidales > Prevotellaceae > Prevotella > Prevotella sp. HMSC073D09. The sequence continues at coordinate 73,902 of NZ_KV815131.1, forward strand.
TGTCGTTAACATTTTGTTGTATAATAAATTACAATTTTATGAAGGCTTAAACGCAAATCGGTTCATTGAACCGTTTATCAGCCGTATTAAGTTGTTTTTCATTACGAATTTTCAAAAGCAAAGTGTTAGGGTAATCTTCCTCTGATATTTGAAATGCGACCAGCGAGTTAACTATTTGCGCGTGTTCAGTGTTCTTTTGGCAAAATGAAAGCATTTTTTTCAACGGCCGATTGGGGTTAATTCTATTTTGCCCAAGCTGTAACTTAGTTTTAACATCAGCTGGCGCGTGTTGTGGCTAGTATGCCTGGTTGTCTTCAAGTTGTTATATTCCATTGACTAGTTGTCGTCGCTGGCCGTATGGAAGATGTAGTTGAAAGCAACAACCAAAGTAAGTTAGTCTTTGAACAAGCAGTGCATGATGTAAGGGTATCTCATAAAGATGTACTTATGTGGTAAGCCTTACATCCTACTTCTTTGTGATTGTCCGGCGCTTGAACCTTTGTATTTACTGTTCGTTACGTTAAATTGATAGCGTATAGTGAGGTTTAACGAACTTGAAGAGTAACTTTTATAATATGTAGAACGTCTTGGCCCAGAGTAGAATATGCGGCATGCGTCTGCTGTCCCAAACAAGTCGCTTGCATATAGTTGTAGCGTGAGCCGATTGTTCATCAAAGATTTGTAGACAGACAGGTCGGTGCTGAAGAAACCTCTACGCACAAACTTATTGCCCATGTTTCCTTCCGTTTGTGCAGATACTAACACTGAGGCCGTAATCCACTTTGTATCGAAAGTGTTGTTTAGTCGGAAAAAGGCAACGGGGTGGTTAAGATACGTTTGTTTGTAAGTGTCCATGTGGAACCATTGTTTGAAGACCGTCACTTCGAGCATTGGTTTCCAAAAACCAAACTTCGGGTTTACGGTTACAGATGCTTGCATGGTGTTGTAAGATGGCATGTTCTCTGGTCTGGCCAACGTGGTTTGCGGCTCGTTTTTGTATGTCTGAACCAAGGTGCATATTTCATCCGACAAATGAGTGTACGTGGCAGAGAGCTGCATCCACTGCCAAGAGAAGGCGTAACCGATGTTCCTACTGATGGATGGAACGAGGAACGGGTTGCCAGAATCGTAAGTGTAACGGTTGTTGTATTGCACCCCATCGCGGAGTTCATAGTACGAAGGGCGGTAAATGTCGGTGGCAAACGTCAGTTGCATTTGTGTGTTCCCAATAGGCATCGACAGTGCCAATGAGGGAAAGAAATTGCCGTACGACTTGCTTTGCTTTGCTATAAGCCTTTCTTGGTAATAATAGTTAAAGCGGATGTGCTCGTATCGCATCCCCGCTTGTACATGTAGCTTGCCAAAGGTATTGCTGTATTCCACCAATGCAGACGTCATGTCCTCTTTTATCCGACTGTCGTCGTCGTTTACCAAAGCTCTTGGCAATAGGCTATAACGGCTTTTACGTCTGGATGTAGAAAACTCTCCGCCAAACGAAAGGCTGCCAGATGCCAAAGGAACGGATAATACCAACTTCGAGGCAAGTAAACGATTGTATGTTGCACGGTCGGAATGAATGTTTTGGATGGATTCGGGAGACCCCACTTCGGTAAACCTTTCCATGTTGTGCATCTGCTCTTTCTTTCCCGACCAGTAATAGTCTGCATTGAAGTCGACATTTACTTTCCCAATCTTTCCCACATAGTAAACATTAGACAACACGGCTTTCGAATTGCCAGGGCTTTCGAAAGCAGATAGCGATTGCTCTGTTTGAACATTATTGCGCATGGCCATTCCTACAGCGTTGCCAACAGCCAAGTTCTTTGCATATCGGTCGTAACTTACGCTGGCGCCAATAGAGTTGTCTGCATCAAGCGCGTAACTTGTTGCCAATCGCACATAGGGGTTAACGTTGGTGTATTCTTGAGAAATGGCTGTTGTTTGTTCCCAAATGTCGTCTAGATAGGTCATTTGGCGGATTAGCTTGTCGTCTTGCTTGTGTGTATAGGCTCCGTATAGGTGCAAGTTCGTGTCCCATTTGCCTTTGCGGTAGTTCAATCGTAGGCTTTCAGTCCAACTCATCCGCTTTTGTTCATTCACCTTCGAATTGGTTTTCGTGTCGATGCTGAATCCTTGGCCGACGGGTTTCTTTGTCGTGATGCGTATCACGCTCTTCACGCTGGCATTATAGCGCACTCCTGGATTGGTAATAACTTCTACATTCTTAATCTCGTCTGGTTTCAGGCGTTCCAATTCCATTCTGTCGCGCATCTTTCTTCCGTTAATGTAAATCTCGGGAGAACCTCTTCCCAACACCACGACACTTCCATCTTTCGCAGACAGGTTTGGAATCAAGTCGAGCAGGCTCTCCATCGACAGTGTTTTCTCTAACACGCTGCCTGCAACGGTAGTTATCATTCCCTCGCCCTTGAATACGGTCTTGGGCAGTTTTGATTTTACAACGACTTCGCTTAGCAATTGAGCGTCTTCGTTCAATGTTATGGTAATGGGCGAAGTTCCATTATAGACTATAAATTGGCTTTGATAACCAACGGATGAAACCCGCAAGATGCACCCTTGATGAATTTCGGCTATTGAGAACACGCCCTCTGCGTTGCTCGTTGTGCCGCCAATCAGTGTAGAGTCGTTGGCAGACAATACCGCAACATTGGCAAAAGGAATAGGGTGTTGCTTTTCGTCTACAAGCATTCCCGTTAAGCCTTGTGCCATTGTTTGCAAGGTAACGAGTGCGAGTAGGGTTGTAATTATACTTTTCATGTTAGGCGTTTTTAGAAATGTAGATAACAATTTTCGTACAAACCGTTAGGTTAATTGGCAACTTTATTGATTGCCAAGGCTAATGAAACAAGAAACGCGTTATAATCATTCCAAGAGGATTTATTCGTGATGAACATCCGTAGGCTTTGAATGGTAAGACGACCTTTCTCCTTGCATTCTTGGCGTTTAATAGCCTATGGCAAATATAGTAATTCTTTTGATATGTTGGGCTATTGTTTTGGTGTTTTATTACTTTCCGTTATTGTTTTTACACTTTTGGGTAGTGTTTAGGGCGTTATTACTAAAAAGTAATGTGTGTTTGCCGATAAATTAAACATTACGAATAAACATGTTTAGCCTATGCCAGATATGAAAGACATCTTTATCTCATGAATATGGCGTGCAATGCGCCCGACTACAATCCAGATGTGCTGTCTACATTGACTCGCACTGCGGAGGCTTTTGCCCGCGTTACCTATCAAGGCATTTACTTGATAGGCTATTACAGGCAGGAGTTGCTTTACGTGTCGGACAATCCTTTGTTTCTTTGCGGACACACAGCAGAGAAAGTGAGGGGTTTGGGATATAGGTTTTATCTGAAACATGTGCCAGAGACAGACCAAAAGATGCTTGTTGAACTAAACCGCAGTAGCTTTAAACTGTTTGGCGCTTTTGATGCTGCTGCCAAGTGCCAATGCTATATATCATCACATTTTCATTTGAGTAATGGGGCGAAGCGCAAGCTAATCAACCATCAGCTTACACCCGTGTTGTTGACCGATGAAGGTAAGATATGGATAGGAATGGGCATTGTGTCGCTGTCTTCGCACAGAACGGCGGGCCACGTTGAGTTTCATAGGAGGGGAAGCGGCACGTATTGGACCTATTCGTTCGAGGGACATCAATGGAATGAGTGCAGTGGCGTGTCGCTTAAAGAAGAGGAACTTGAAGTGCTTAGGCTGTCGGCGGCAGGTCTTACCATGGTAGAGATTGCGGGCAGAATGTGTCGTTCGGTGGATACGATAAAGTTTTATAGGCATCATGCCTTTGATAAGTTGGGCGTGGCGAGCATTACAGAGGCTGTTTCGCGCGCGACTTTAAACAAATTGTTCTGAAACATGCCGTCCGCTTGCTGGGAAAGCGAGAGGATAAAGTACCTCTGAGCGGTAGTTTATGTTTTTGCACGTGGCAACGTGGGGTGTGGCCTTGTTGCAATGTAAGATTTCTCTCACGCGTACACGCGCGTATATATATAAGGTGTTTTGGGGTTATGAATTCGTGGCAGGCCCGTTTCTTTGTGCAAAGTCGTCTTGACATTTAATGTTTCTTTAAGTTGAGGGGGTAAAGTACAAGTCAACGCATTGGCTTTTAAACTCACGAAAAGCCAACAACTTCCGAAGACATCAATCCCCAAACTCACAAACTCACAAACTCACAAACTCACAAACTCACAAACTCAAGAACTCACAAACTCGAAAGTTCATCAACTCCTCAACTCAAAAACACACAAACTCATCAGCTCAAAAACTTAAATCGTTGTCTTTTATTTTACAATATCACTCTAATTTTCGCTCCGTTCTAGCGAAAATATAGGCCATAATGTAGGTAAATCGCCCCTATTTCTGGACTTTCACTCCTTACAATATGTTCGATTTTAAGAAAACTACCTGCATTTTGCACCATTTTGCCTTTCTAGTTTGGTTGCCGACCCATGATTTTTGCAGCCCAAAAACCTACTTTTAGACCCCAAACCCCCACTTTTTAACGACCATTTTACCCTTTTGGGCCCAGTATTTCATGGTTCTTAAAGGTTTCGTTTATACAATTGCAGCGTATTTTTATGCTTTTCGCCTTGCGTTTAGCACCATTTTGCACTGCATTTAGCACCATTTTACCTTGCGTTTTGCACCAAAACGCATTGTATTTAGCATCAAAACGCACGCTATTTTGCACCAAAATGCACTGCGTTTTGCACCATATTGCACTATATTTTGCTACAAATAGCCCAAAAGTTGGTGCAAATGGCGACCTTTTCAAATAAATATTCACTTCGCTACATTCACATGCTACCCCCTTTTTGCATCAAAACAAACCCTCGCGAGAATCGATTTTTTGCGCAAGATAGGCGGTTGGTGAGAAAAAAGGCACCCATAATGTTAAATTTTCTACTGAAAACATGACAAAAATGATTATGCTGCATGCACGCGCAAGTGCGCAACGACACCGAAAGGACGTACGTTTACAGCAGCCAGCGCGAGCGGTTGTGGGGCATGTTGCTCACGGCCAACCAAGACGACATCATGGAAAAGCAGAAGTAATCTGCCATTGACAGCC
>NZ_KV815131.1:79113-81745 GCF_001814145.1 Prevotella sp. HMSC073D09
AAGTAATCTGCCATTGACAGCCAGGCTTTCAACTTGTAGAGAACGTAAGGAATAACTTCCGTCAAGTCGCCTTCAGAAACATAGCCATGTTTTACCACAGACGAATGGGGCATAATTTCTTATTTCATCATATCCTTGTCCGGCACTTCGTACATGATCGGGGCGTTTGTCTTGGTTTCACAGCACAAAGACATAAACGCCTCTCAGGTTGTAGAAAGATTAAAAGTAAAGCTTACTTCTGCTTTGTGTTTCTTGCCCTATCGTGGCTTAATAGGCTTTAATATCGGAGGCATTAACGAGGAGGAGGGGGTAAGGCGTGGCGTTCACAAAGTGAGATGGTTAACCTATGCGACGGGTGAGAGGGGTACATGCTGCGCCGATTGGTTGTTTGGTAGAGCCGACAGCGTTTTATTGGCTTTCTGTTTATGGCGTATATGCAGCTTGATGTAGGTCGCCGTTAACATCTAGAAGTACTAAAACGCGCCAATTTGCCGCATTTTTATTAAACAATGCAAAAATGTATGGCGTATTACGAAAAAACGTTGTACCTTTAACCCTGTATTTCCCTAAACTTCTTATTAATGTGATGAGAATAAACAAATTTACCGCCTTAGCTGTGGCTCTGGCGATGACTATGGGAGCTAACGCACAACGTAAAGTAACTGCGCCAGCACCTTGTGGACCACTGCCTAACGCCAATCAACTGCGTTGGCATCAATTAGAGACTTATGCTTTCTTGCACTACTCGCTCAATACCTACACCGACCAGGAGTGGGGATTTGGCGATGAAGACCCTATGCTGTTTAATCCCTCTAACCTAGATGCACGCCAATGGGCGCGAACATGCAAAGAGGCAGGCATGAAAGGTATCATACTTACAGCTAAACACCATTGCGGCTTTTGCCTATGGCCATCGAAATACACCGAGTTCTCGGTGAAAAACGCGCCGTGGAAAGACGGAAAGGGCGACGTGGTGCGCGAACTGGCCGATGCTTGTAAGGAGTATGGGCTGAAATTTGCCGTGTACCTGTCGCCGTGGGACCGTAACCACGCCGAATATGCACGCCCCGAATACGTTACTTATTTCCGTAATCAGCTTGAAGAACTGCTCACCCAATATGGCGAAATGTTTGAAGTGTGGTTCGACGGAGCTAATGGCGGCACGGGATATTACGGCGGAGCAAACGAGGAACGCAAGATAGACGGCGCCACATATTATGATTGGCCCAAAACGTTTGAGATGATACACAAATGGCAACCCAAACTGGCCATCTGGGGCGATCGTGCTGAACTGCGATGGATTGGTACGGAGAAGGGTTACGCAGGATTGACAAACTGGTGTACGATAGACTACGCGTTTAATACGCCGCAAGACACTTTGATGCACGGACAGGAGAATGGTAAGCACTGGTCGCCAGGCGAGTGCGACACGTCTATTCGTCCAGGATGGTTCTATCACGAGAACGAAGACTCGAAGGTAAAGAGCCTTCGCAAACTGGTAGACACATATTACGAGTCGGTTGGCCGTAATGCGTCGTTACTGCTCAACTTCCCCATCACGCGCGAAGGGCGTATTCATCCCATCGATTCGGCTCATGCCGTGGCTATGGCGCGCGTTATCAAGGCCGAACTGGCTAACAACTTGGTGCGCCAAGCCTGTGTAACGGCATCGCAAGTGCGCGGAGGCAGTGCCAAGTATAATGCACAAAAGGCCGTAGACAACAGCACCGAAACCTATTGGGCCACCAACGATGGCGTTACGCGGGCATCGCTAACGCTTAGCTTTAAACGCCCAACAGACATCAATCGCTTTATGGCGCAAGAGTATATCGCACTGGGTCAGCGCGTGAAGAGTTTCTCGCTCGAAGCGTTGGTGAACGGAAAATGGGTGCAACTGCGCGACGAACGCGCGCCCGAAGGCACAACGGGACTAACCACCATTGGCTATAAGCGCATCGTTTGTTTCCCCACGGTGAAGGCCACGCGCCTGCGTTTCACCATCAATAGCGCAAAGGCTTGTCCGCTGATAAGCAACATTGGCGTGTATTGTGCACCCGCATTGCCCGAAGATGCTGTGCAGTTGCCTGCCGCGGTGCTTGCAAAGGCTAATGAGGAGCAGGCAGAACCCGAACGCCTCCTTATTTCTGTGGGCTATGATAGCCCGCGAGAGCTGCTCATTGACGTTCAAGAAAAGCGCGTGTGCCATAGTCTTACCTATGTTCCCAGGGAGGATACGAAAGACGGATTGGTGCTTAATTATGAGATATATGCATCGGACGACCTCGTAACATGGAAACGTTGGCTGGGCGGAGAGTTCTCGAACATCGAGAATAATCCCGTACCCCAGACCGTGAAGTTGCCTGCAATACCCACACGTTACCTTAAACTGGTGGCCACAAGGCTGGCACAAGGTGAGAATATGGCAAGGAATGATTTAATTGTGAGGTAGATATAAGTGGTAAAGGAGTAAGTAGTAAAAGGAGTAAGTTCGAGGAGTAAAGGAGTTATGGAGTAAAGGAGTTAAGCCGTATGCTTGGTTGCAGAGGGGTAGACATCCTTGTTAACTCGTCAACTTGTCAACTTGTCAACTAACAAAAGCGGCCTCACCCCCAACCCCTCTCCAAGGGGAGAG
>NZ_KV815131.1:81845-88768 GCF_001814145.1 Prevotella sp. HMSC073D09
CAACCCCTCTCCAAGGGGAGAGGGGCGTAATATGTAATGCTACAACAAGGCTAACTAACGCAACAACGAATGTTTTAACAAAGCCACAAAGACAACAACGAATGGCTTAACAAAGCCATAAGGCCGACAACGAATGTCTTAACAAAGTAAATATAAAAGCAACAGCTCAATCCAATAAGGCACACCACTCCCCTCTCCCCTTGGAGAGGGGTTGGGGGTGGGCTAGTTGGGCCAGTTTGGGCAATGGGGTGAGGCTCCTTAATTAATAAGAACATGCAACAAACAAATTCAAAACCAAACGCTACAAGAACAAACCCCATCGCATGGGTGCCTTCCGTCTACTTCGCCATGGGACTTCCCTTCGTGGTTCTCAACATGGTGGCGGTGTTAATGTTCAAAGGTTTGGGCGTGAGCGACAGCAAAATAACCTTTTGGACCTCGCTCATCATGATGCCTTGGACCTTCAAATTCTTGTGGAGTCCATTCTTGGAGCTATATCGCACCAAGAAATTCTTTGTCGTAACCACCCAGTTAGTCACGGGTGCGGGGTTCGCTCTCGTGGGGTTGGCACTACAATTGCCCCACTATTTCACCGTGTGTATAGCCTTGATGGCGGTCATCGCGTTTAGCGGAGCCACCCACGACATCGCAACAGACGGCGTTTACATGGCCGAATTGAGCAAGGAAGACCAAGCGCGCTTTATCGGTTGGCAAGGCGCTTTCTACAATATAGCTAAGATCGTGGCCTCTGGCGGACTGGTTTGGCTGGCCGGTTGGCTGCTGAAACACTACGGCGGCGTTAAAGGTGCGCCAGAGTCGGTGATGCATTCGGCTGCCGTACAAGCATGGATGGTGGTGATGATTGCTTTGGGCGTGCTGATGTTTCTATTGGGATTGTACCACACGCGCATGCTGCCCCAAGGCGGAACACGCACGGAGAAACGTATGACTGCGACCGAAACCTTCAAAGAACTGGTGCGCGTGCTGAGCGATTTCTTCACCAAACGCCACATCGTTTACTACATCTTTTTCATTATTCTCTATCGTTTTGCCGAGGGATTTGTGATGAAGGTGGTGCCGCTCTTCCTCAAAGCAGGGCGCGAAGTGGGCGGATTAGGGCTTAGCGAAGAAGAAATAGGACTGTTTTACGGCACGTTTGGCGCGGCCGCCTTCGTGCTTGGCTCGATATTGGCGGGCTATTACATCTCGCACTTCGGACTTAAACGCACGTTGTTCTCGCTGTGTTGCGTGTTCAACTTACCCTTCGTGGCCTACACGTTGCTGTCGTGGTATCAACCCGAAAACGGCTTACTTATTGGCGGAGCGATAACGCTTGAATACTTCGGCTATGGCTTTGGGTTCGTGGGACTAACCCTTTTCATGATGCAACAGATAGCACCCGGCAAACACCAAATGGCACATTACGCCTTTGCATCGGGCATTATGAACCTCGGTGTGATGTTGCCTGGCATGGCTAGTGGGTTCTTCAGCGATTGGTTGGGCTACAAACATTTCTTCATTTTCACCCTCGTGGCCACTATTCCCGCATTCCTCATCACTTATTTCGTGCCGTTTACGTACGAGGATAAGCCTAAGGAAAGGTGAAAGGGTGAAAAGGTGGAAGGGTGAAAAAATGGCTAACGCCCACCAACTCGTCAACTTGTTTACTTGTACACTTGTAAACTTGCCAATTCGTCAACTAAATAAAAAACCATAAATCCCAAGTCCTCTTGCCGCACCACAGCCGCAAGCCAAGGCGCGAAGAGAGGCATTATAAAGATATGAAAGAACTAAAAGACATCATGCCCTGGGAGGAACGTCCCGCCGGTTGCGCCGATGTAATGTGGCGTTATTCAAAGAATCCCGTTATCGGACGTTACCACATCCCCACATCAAACAGCATTTTCAACAGTGCCGTAGTACCCTTTGAAGATGGTTTTGCAGGCGTTTTCCGTTGCGACAACAAGGCCGTGCAGATGAATATCTTTGCCGGATTCAGTAAGGATGGCATCAACTGGGACATCAATCACGAACCTATCGTGTTCGAAGCAGGTAACACGCAGATGATAGAATCGGAGTATAAGTACGACCCGCGCGTAACTTGGATAGACGACCGCTATTGGATTACATGGTGCAACGGCTATCATGGTCCTACAATCGGCATCGCCTACACCTTCGACTTCAAGCGTTTCTACCAATGCGAAAACGCCTTCTTGCCTTTCAATCGCAATGGCGTGCTCTTCCCACAGAAGATAAACGGCAAGTTCGCCATGCTTTCGCGCCCCAGCGACAACGGTCATACGCCCTTTGGTGACATATATCTAAGCTATAGCCCCGATATGAAATACTGGGGCGAACATCGCTGCGTGATGAAGGTAACGCCTTTCCCCGAGAGCGCATGGCAATGCACTAAGATTGGTGCTGGCTCTGTTCCGTTCCTTACTGATGAGGGTTGGCTGATGTTTTACCACGGCGTTATCACCACATGCAATGGTTTCCGCTATTCGATGGGTGCCGTATTGCTCGATAAAGATAATCCCGAACGCGTGCTTTATCGCACTCGTCCTTATCTGCTTGCGCCTGCCGCACCCTACGAACTGCAAGGCGATGTGCCCAACGTTGTGTTCCCCTGCGCTGCACTTAGCGACGGCGAACGCGTGGCTGTGTACTACGGAGCCGCCGATACCGTGGTGGGAATGGCCTTTGGGTACGTAAAAGAGATTATCGAATTTGTGAAGAATAACTCAATTGTGTAAGGAGTAAAGGAGTAAGTAGTAAAGTAGTAAGGAGTTGTTTTTGAGGAGTTAAGGAGTTAAGGAGTTATGGAGTTAAGCCGTATGCGTTGTTGCAGAGGGGCGAACCTTCTCGTAAACTCACTAACTCTTCAACTCATAAACTTATAAACTGAGAAACTTATCAACTCATAAACTCAATAACTCACCAACTCATAACTTATAAACTCACCACCTCACCACCTCATCAACTTATAAACTCAATAACTCACCAACTCAATAACTCATAAACTAAAATAGAAATGAAACGTCTTCTATTAGCCGCTGCATTAGGTTTCTCGATGCTAAGCGCCCATGCAGCCGACGCCAACTACAATGTTGTGCCGCTGCCAAAGAGCGTTGTGATGGCCAAAGGCAAGCCCTTTAACCTCACAAGTGCAACAACCATCGTGTACGAAGGTACTAATCCCGAGATGAAACGCAACGCGCGGTTCCTCTCCGAGTACATCCAGCAAGTTTCGGGCATACGTACCAGCTTGCTAGACAAGCGCGATAAGAACGTTGCTGCCATCGTTCTAACCATCGATCCCAAGGTAACAGGTGCCGAAGCCTATCGCCTTACTGTCAACAACAAGCAGGTAACAATCGCCGCAAGCACGCCAGCAGGGGTGTTCTATGGCATTCAGACACTGCGTAAGGCGTTGCCCGTGCAAACCAATGGGGCCGACGTAACCCTGCCTGCCGTGACTGTTGCCGACGAACCACGCTTTGGTTACCGTGGTATGATGCTCGATTGTGCACGCCATTTCTTCCCCCTAAGCTTTGTTAAGAAGTTTATCGACATCTTGGCTTTGCACAACATGAACGTCTTTCACTGGCACCTAACCGAAGACCAAGGCTGGCGTTTGGAGATAAAGAGCCATCCCGAACTCACCGCTAAGTCGTCAATGCGTTCGGGAACGGTAATTGGTCACAACGCAATGGTAGACGATAGCATCCCTCACGGCGGTTTCTACACGCAGCAAGAGGCGCGCGAGATAGTGGAATATGCACGCCAACGCCACATCACCGTTATCCCCGAGATAGACATGCCGGGCCACATGTTGGCTGCATTGGCTGCTTATCCCGAACTGGGATGTTCGGGCGGACCCTACGAAGTGGGGCATCGCTGGGGCGTATATAAAGATGTGTTGTGCCTTGGAAAGGAAAGTACGTACAAGTTTGTGCAAGATGTTATCGACGAAGTGGTGGACATCTTCCCCGCAAAATACTTCCATATCGGTGGTGACGAAACGCCAACCATCATGTGGGAGAAGTGTCCCAGGTGCATACAAAAGGCAAAAGAAGAGAACACCGACATCAAACACCTGCAACAATACTTCACCAATAGGGTTGAAAAGTACCTTAACAGCAAGGGAAAGAGCATCATCGGATGGGACGAAATCCTTGAAGGCAAAATCAACCAAAGCGCCACCATCATGGCTTGGCGTGGCGAAAAGAACGGGTTTGATGGTGCCATAAAGGGTCACGACGTAGTGATGACGCCCAGCTCGCACGTCTATTTCGACCATTATCAGGCCAAAGATACCAAACACGAGCCTGATGCCATCGGCGGCTTCTCGCCTGTTGAGAAGGTTTATTCTTACGAACCAATACCCGAAAGCCTTCCTGCCGATGCCAAAAAACGTATCTTTGGTGTGCAGGCTAACCTCTGGACCGAGTACATTCCTTACACCACGCAGGCCGAATACATGATTATGCCACGTATGGCGGCCTTGGCCGAGGTGCAATGGACGCCCGCAGCGAAGAAGAATTTCGATGATTTCAGCAAGCGCGCACACCGTCTTAGCGACCTTTACGACCGCTATGGCTATCAGTATGCACGCCATTTGTGGAAAGACAAAGCCATACCCACCTCTGCTGTGTGGTAAATAACATACCGCTGGCAGTCATTTCGCCGTAAGCCCTAACTATGGGTTGTGGCGAGGTGGCTGCCACTTTTCGTTATCAATACCACCCCTCTTTATATATAAAGGTATATTTCACATCTTCTTAATAGTATCCAACACATGCACAAAACATTCCTCGCCTTGCTGTTTCTGGTGGCTTCGCTCTGTCCCAAACAGGTGCAGGCGCAATCGGTTATCCCGCAACCTAGGGAGATAACCATGGGCAAAGGTTTCTTCACCATTAAGCCCAACACGCCCGTTGAACTGAATTTCGAGGGCGAAGAGGCACGCCAAATGAAGGCCTACATACGCCAAACCTTGGGCTTGAAGGTGTTTAAAGGAAAGTTCATCAGTAAAGTTCCGGCCATAAGCCTTAACTTGTTGCGGATAAAAGAGCCGTCTTGCTACGGGAGAACGTTCCCCGAATATTATACCCTAGACGTAACGCCCGAACGAATAACCATCATGTCGCATACCACAACAGGTCTGTTTTATGCCTTGCAAACCCTTCGGCAGCTGATGGTAGATGGCAACAAGGTGGCTTGTGCCGAGGTAAATGACCAGCCACGCTTTCCTTATCGTGGCATGATGCTCGACTGTTCGCGCCATTTCTTCACGCCCCAGTTCATCAAAAAGCAACTTGATGCTATGGCTTACTTTAAGCTTAACCGCTTTCATTGGCACCTAACCGATGGCGGAGGATGGCGTTTGGAGGTGAAGAAATATCCCAAACTGATTGAGGAAACGGCCTACCGAACCCAAAACGACTGGACTAAATGGTGGCGCGAACACGACCGGCGCTACTGCCACGCCAACGATTCGGGGGCTTATGGCGGATATTATACGCAAGACGAAGTGCGCGACATCGTGGCATACGCGGCCAAAAGGCACATCACCGTGATACCCGAAATAGAGATGCCAGGCCATAGCAATGAGGTGTTTGCCGCCTATCCAAACCTCACTTGCGAGGGAAAGGCCTATACCAGCCCCGACTTCTGCCCCGGAAACGATAGCGTGTTTACCTTTCTCGAAGGCGTTCTCACCGAGGTGATGCAGCTTTTCCCCTCCGAATATATCCACATCGGGGGCGACGAGGCTTGGCAAGAAAAGTGGAAAACCTGCCCCAAGTGCCAGCAGCGAATGAAAGACGAGGGGCTGAAAGATACCCACGAGCTGCAAGCCTACTTCATCATGCGCATCGAAAAATTCCTTAATGCCCACGGCCGAAAGCTGCTGGGATGGGACGAAATCATGCAAGGACGATTGGCACCGAATGCTGCCGTGATGTCGTGGACGGGCGAAGAGGCTGGCTTGAAGGCTGCTAAGGCTGGTCATCATGTGGTGATGACACCTGGCGCATACTGTTATCTCGACATGTATCAAGACGTTCCGTTCACCCAACCCAAGGCTATGGGCGGCTATGTCCCGCTTGAAAAGGCTTATTCTTACGAGCCAATAGCCCACAAAGAGTCGGCCGACACGCTGGAAAGATACATCGACGGCGTGCAAGGAAACCTTTGGACCGAGGAAGTGCCTACGCCCGAACATGCCGAGTATATGCTTTATCCGCGACTGTTGGCCATTGCCGAAGTGGGTTGGACCCGCAACCGTCCGCCTTACGACAACTTCCGCCACCGCACCATACAGGCACTCGACCGCATGAAGGCTATGGGCTACAACTTCTTCGACTTGCGAAACGAACGCGGACGGCGCGAAGAATCGCTTACGCCCATAACGCATTTGGCTCTTGGAAAACCCGTAACTTATCTTTCGCGTTACACGGAGAAGTATCGCGGAACGGGCGATGGCACACTTACCGATGGACGTCGGGGCGACTGGGTGTTTAAGGGCGACCGCTGGCAAGGCTTTATTGGCGGCGAATGTATGGATGCCGTGATAGACCTTGGGGCGGAAACCGAACTGCACGAAGTATCGGCCGACTTCCTACAATCTATGGGTGTAGACATCGCTTTCCCCGACAGCGTAGAGCTATTGGTGTCTGCTGATGGGCAGACCTACACCTCGTTGCAACGCCGCGACGTGGAACGGCACGACAAACGCGAATATTTCATCGAACCCTTTACGTGGAAAGGCACGGCCAAAGCGCGCTACGTACGCTTGCGGGCCAAGCAAGGTGCCGAAGGTGGATGGGTGTTTTGCGATGAAGTGAAAGTGTGGTAGAGGAAGTATTTAAAGGTGAAAAGGCTTTTAAAGGTGAAAAGGTGAAAAGGTGAAAGGGTGA
>NZ_KV815131.1:88868-91019 GCF_001814145.1 Prevotella sp. HMSC073D09
CTAGTTCAGTCTAGCTTTCGGACAAGTCGGACAAGTCAGACAAGTCAGACAAGTCGGACAAGTCAGACCTGTCCAATTAGCCTAACGCCACCTCTGCATTTGGCTTAACTCCATAACTCCTTAAAGGTGAAAAGGTGAAAGGGTGAAAAGGTGGAAAAAATAGCTAACGCCACCTCTGCATTTTGCTTAACTCCATAACTCCTTAACTCCTTAACTCCATAACTCCTTAACTACTCAACTCCATAACTCCTTAACTACTCATAATAAACCCAAACAACAAATTATGCGACTATTTCTCATTGCCGTTTTATCGGCCATTACTTTTGCCGCGCAAGCTAGCGATACGCTTTTTGTTCAGCAGCCGCAATACCCCATACTTATCGAACGCCACGACAACATTTTGATGTTAATGCGTATTGATGCCAAAGAAACGGGCACGCTTAACGCCCTAACATTAGACTTGGGTAACGCACCGCGCGAGCAGATAAAAGCCTTAAAGCTGTATTATGGCGGCACAGATGCTCGGCAAGACTACGGCAAACGCCGTATGAACCCCGTGGAGTACATCACCAACTTCACCCCAGGACGAACAATGGAGGCCATCCCTTCGTACTCGGTGAAACAAGACGAGGTGCAACCCACGCAAACCACCGTTACCCTTCGTAGCAAGCAAAAGCTTTTCCCTGGCTACAACTTCTTTTGGGTGAGCATCGAAATGCAACCCACCGCTGCTTTGCACACCACTTTCAACATCGCTTTGCGCGAGGCTCTGGGCGACAACAGCCCCCTAACGGTTGAAAACGTGGGCCAACCTGCACCACTTCGCCGTATGGGTATCGGCGTTAGGCATGCTGGCGACGATGGCGTGGCCGCCTATCGCATCCCCGGACTGGTTACTACCAATCGCGGAACATTGCTCGGCGTGTACGATGTACGCCATAACAACAGCGTAGACTTGCAAGAATATGTAGATGTAGGGCTTAGCCGCAGTACAGATGGCGGTCGTTCGTGGGAGCCAATGCGCCTTCCCATGTCCTTTGGCGAGACTGGTGGACTGCCCAAAGCACAAAACGGCGTTGGCGATCCCAGCATACTTGTAGACACAAAGACCAACACCGTATGGGTTGTAGCGGCTTGGACGCACGGCATGGGCAACGAAAGGGCGTGGTGGAGTTCGCAACCGGGCATGGATTACAACCACACTGCGCAATTGGTCCTGGTGCGAAGCGACGACGATGGCCAAACATGGTCGGAGCCGATAAACATCACTTCTCAGGTTAAACTGCCCGAATGGCATTTCCTTTTGCAAGGACCAGGCCGTGGCATCACCATGACCGACGGCACTTTGGTGTTCCCCATACAGTTTATTAAGGCCAATCGCGAACCTTCGGCCGGTATTATGTACAGCAAAGACCGCGGAAAAACATGGCACATCAACAAACCTGCACGCGACAACACCACAGAGGCGCAAGTGGCCGAAGTGGAGAAAGGCGTGCTGATGTTGAACATGCGCGACAACCGCGGAGGAAGTCGTGCCGTGTGTACAACGCGCGACCTTGGTGCCACTTGGACCGAGCATCCCTCTTCGCGCAGTGCCCTTATCGAACCTGTTTGCATGGGTAGTCTTATCAGCGTTAAGGCTAAGGACAATGTTTTGAAACGCGACATCCTGCTTTTCTCCAATCCCAACTCTACCAAACACCGCAACAACATCACCATTAAGATGAGTCTTGATGGCGGAAAAACGTGGTTGCCCGAACATCAGGTGTTGCTCGATGAGGGTTTTGGTTGGGGTTACTCGTGCCTTACGATGATAGATCGTGAAACCATTGGCATTCTCTACGAAAGCAGCGTTGCGCAGATGACCTTCCAGCGCATTCCTTTGAAAGACTTGATGAAGTAACACGGGTGTGCTTTAACATGGTTAAAAGCTTTGGCCGAGAACTGCGAATGTGGTTCTCGGCCGTATTTTTGTGCAACATGCGTGTCGGTATGTTATTCCTTAGCGGGCAATATTCGCTTATACATTCCCATGATGTCGTCTTGGTTGGTCGTGAGCAACATGCCCCACAGCCGCTCGTGTTGGCTGTTGTAAACGTACGTCCTTTCGGTGTCGTTGCCCACTTGCGCGTGCATGCAATATAATTATTT
>NZ_KV815131.1:91119-96968 GCF_001814145.1 Prevotella sp. HMSC073D09
TTTGATGCAAAAAGGGGTTAGCATGTGAATGCAGTGAAATGAATATTTATTTAAAAAAGTCGCCATTTTCACCAACTTTTGGGCTATTTGTAGCAAAATTTAGTGCGTTTTGGTGCAAAATAGCGTGCGTTTTGATGCTAAACGCCTTGCGTTTTGGTGCTAAATGCAGTGCGTTTTGGTGCTAAACGCAAGGTAAAATGGTGCAAAATGCAGTGCAAAATACAGCTAAACGCAAGGCAAAAAAGCATAAACATCCACTGCAAATGTATAAACAAAACCTTTAAGAACCATGAAAAACTGGGCCAAAAAGGGCGAAATGGTCGTTAAAAAGTGGGGTTTTGGGGTCTAAATGTGGGTTTTTGGGCTGCAAAAATCATGGGTTGACAACCAATCTAGAAAGGCAAAATGGTGCAAAATGCAGGTAGTTTTCTTAAAATCGAACATGTTGTAAGGCGTGAAAGGCTAGAAATGGGGGCGATTTACCTACTTTATGGCCTATATTTTCGCTAGAACAGCGCGAAAATTAGAATGGTATTGTAAAATAAAAGATAATGATTTAAGATTTGAGTTGATGAGCTTGTGGGTTTTCCAGTTTGTAAGTTGATGTGTTCGGGAATTGTTGGTCTTTCGTGAGTTTATAAGCCGCGGTGGTTTGATTTGTCCTGCACTTCGTGTATGAGAAGGGTGTTTATCTTGTGTTGGCATCACAGAGAGAACAAACGCCTCTTAATGTATAGAAACATTAAAGGTCAAGACGACTTCAGTGTTGAACCATGAAACGTACCGTATAAAGCCACTTGTACGTTGACTACAAACAAGCGGTAGGCACGCTACAAGTTGTCGGTAGTGTTAATACGGCTTGTTTGTAGTCACACTACAAAAGGTTTGTCGTGCAGCGATGTCATAAAAAGTGGGTGGTGAGAATGGGGAAATACGTTGCGAAGAGCTTGCCGACGTGGAACAAGGACCTTGCAAATGCCCCTTTACACCTAGCTGTTCTTCTTATAACTCCACACTGCCCATACGCTCATGATGGTGGCCATTACGGCGAGGATGGCGAGTTGGGTAGTTAGTCCGCTTAGCGCAGTTCCGCGAATGAATACCGAACGAGCGGCGTCGATACAGTGGCGCACGGGCACAATCCATGTAAGTGTTTGTGCCCAAGTGGGCATGCTGCGTACAGGCGTGAACAAGCCACTGAGCAATGTCATACAAACCATGATGAACCACATTACGAGCATGGCCTGCTGCATGGTGTCGCTGTAATTGCTGACGATAAGTCCGATGCTGCTAAATATTACGGCTAACAGCACCATAAATAGGTAGAGCAAGGCCACGTTACCCACGGGCGTGATGCCATAAATGGCCCATGCAAGCAGCAAACAAAGGGTATAGATGACGAAACCAAAGACCCAGTAGGGTATGAGTTTGGCCAAAATAAACTGCGTTTTGCCCACGGGCGTTACGTTTATCTGCTCGATGGTGCCCGCCTCTTTCTCGCCTACGATGTTAAGTGCAGGCAGAAAGCCGCAAACCATGATCATCACCATAGCCATAAGTGCCGGAATCATGTTCACCTTATAGCTCTCGTGGCGGTTGTATAGGGTGTTTGAGGTTATGGTTTGCTGATGGGGCGAGGGTAGGGGACGGTTGTTTAGGCTTGTGCTTGTAACGATGTTGGCTAGGTAGACGCTGCCCAAGCCGCCCTTGGTGCCGTTTGTGGCGTTGGCGGCAACAAACACTTGCGGACTTTTACCCAGCGTTAGTTCTCGTTCAAAGTGCTGTGGGATAACCATTACCACGTCTGTCTGTCCCCTTTCCACGCTTGCTATGGCCTCTTTATACGATGAGGCCATGCCGTTGAAGTGGAAATAGGTGGAGTGCTCTACCTTGCTAACGATTTGGCGCGATAGGGTTGAGCGGTCGTTATCTACGATGCTCACCGTTATGTTGCGCACTTCCATCGTGGTAATCCATGGTGCAATGCCCATGATAAAGATGGGATAGAACACCACAAGTCGCATAACAAAGGCGTTGCGGCGTATCTGTAGCCATTCTTTTTGTAGGAGAGATTTGAACATAGTTAAGGAGTTAAAGGCCTCACCCCCGACCACTCTCCAAGGGGAGAGGGGAGTGAAATGCCTTGTTGGTGGATTGTATTATTGTATAAGTCGGCCTTGTGCTTGCCCCGCATATTACACTCCTTTCACCTCGCTTGATAAGGAAAGAAGGTGTGTTGGCCTTGAAGTTGCCTTGCATATTACTCCCCTCTCCCCTTGGAGAGGGGTCGGGGGTGAGGCTACTCAAGCCTAATATTAAACTTCTTCAATGCTATACCCAGTATCAACGCTGCCATTGCAGCGAGTATCATCAGTTCTTTTATCACCATATCTAGCCCCACGCCCATAATCATTAGTTTGCGAATGGCAGCGATGAACCATCGTGCGGGAATGATACATGTTAACCATTGCAGCACCTGTGGCATGCTTTCGATGGGATATATCATGCCCGATAGCAGGATGCTGGGCATCAACATCACCATACCCGATATGAGCAGGGCCTGCAATTGGGTGCTGGCCAACACGCTGATGAGCAGGCCTATGCACAGGGCCAGGAAGATGTAGAGCAGACAGAGGACGAAAATGGCGGATAGGTTGCCTGAAAGTGGTACGCCCAAAACGAAATGTGAGATGCCTAAGATGACGCCCAAGATGGCAATAGACAACAGAAAATAGGGCACAGCCTTGGCAATGAGCATCAGTAAGGGACGTGCTGGCGACACAAGAAGTACCTCCATCGTGCCACGTTCTTTCTCGCGAACGATGCTTACCGAGGTCATCATGGCGCAGATAAGCAAGAGCAACATGCCCATGATGCCCGGAACAAAGTTGTAAGCACTTTTCAGTTGCGGGTTGTATAGCAGTCGGGTGGTCACCATTGGCGTGCTGCCGATGCTTACTTTGCCCCCTTGTTGCAGGGCTTGGACAATGATTTGCGAGGCGTATGCGGCTTGCAAACTCGACATATTGGGGTCGGTGCCATCGGTAATAAGCTGTATGCGCGCGCCGCCATCGTAGCGATGGTCGGCAAAACGGGGCGAGAACACCACGGCAAGGTCGGCTTTTTGGTCGCGAATAAGTTGTTTGGCCTTCTCAACTGTGGGTGCGTTGTAGGTGTGAACGAAGTATTCGGATACGTCGAGCCGCTCTACAATCTGCTGTGCAGCATTGTCCCAGGGCGTAGTGACAGCCACGAGGCGCACGTTTCGCACGTCTGTAGAGATGGCAAAGCCAAAGAGCAACATCATCACCAGCGGCATGCCGAAGAGTATGAGCATGGTGCGGCGGTCGCGTAAGATGTGTCGTACCTCCTTGTTGACGAATGAAAAGAAGGTCTTCATCATTCACTCCTTTCTGCATTACGGGCAAGGAGGGTGAACACCTCGCCCAAATTGTCTTTTGCGTATTGGCGTTTCAGCTGTTCGGGCGTGTCTAATGCGCGTATCTTTCCATCCACCATGATAGACAAACGGTCGCAATATTCTGCCTCGTCCATATAGTGTGTGGTTACGAATACGGTGATGCCACCCTGCGCCGCCTCGTAAATCAGTTCCCAAAACTGGCGTCGGGTGTTGCCGTCTACGCCGCCCGTGGGTTCGTCTAAGAACACAACTTCGGGCCGATGCAGTATGCTTACCGAGAAGGCTAGCTTTTGTTTAAAGCCCAAGGGGAGGGTCTTTACTAGTCGGTTGGCCTCGTTTTGCAAGGTCAGTCGGTTGAGCAGCTGTTCGGTTTTGCGTTTGATGTCGGCCGAACTCATGCCGTAGATGCCGCCAAAGAGGCGGATGTTCTCTGTAACGGTGAGGTCTTCGTAGAGCGAGAAACGCTGACTCATGTAGCCGATGCGCCGTTTGATGGCCTCGTGTTGCGTGCTAACGTCTAGTCCGGCCACGGTAGCCTTGCCGCCCGAAGGCTGACTAAGGCCCGAAAGAATGCGCATGGCAGTGGTTTTACCTGCACCATTGGCACCGAGAAAGCCGAATATTTCGCCCCTGCGAACATCGAACGAAATGTCGTCTACGGCATTAAACGTACCGAAGGTCTTTACCAAATGGCTCACGTGGATAATGGTTTCGGCTTGGCCCAGGTTGCGTGTGGCGTTGTCGGTGGTGGGATTTTTCGTTGCCTCGCACACCTTATTAATATATAAGGTGTGTGTGGGTGGCGTGTGGAGAGATTGTGGCAGGGGTGGCGTGGTAATCTCGTCGCACCGTTTTATCTCCTCTTGGTAGGGCGTAGAAACAAGGATGGTGATGCCTTGTTGTTTCAAACGGGCAAGCATATCCCAAAACTCGGTGCGCGAAACAGGGTCGACACCAGTGGTTGGTTCGTCTAATAGCAGCACGCTGGGTTGGTGAATAAGTGCACAACTAAGGGCTAGCTTCTGCTTCATACCGCCCGATAGCGCGCCAGCTCGTCGCCGTTTAAAGGGCTCTATCTGTCCATATATATCCTTCACGTTATGATAACCAGCCTCAATGGTTGTACCGAAGAGGGTGGCGAAGAAACGTAGGTTCTCTTCAACGGTAAGGTCTTGATACAGGCTAAACCGTCCTGGCATGTAGCCTACACGTTGACGAATGTCTTTTAGCCCGCTCACCACGTCGTAACCATCTACCGATGCCGTGCCGCTGTCGGGCAAGACCAATGTCGCAAGGATGCGAAACATCGAGGTTTTGCCTGTTCCGTCGGGGCCGATAAGTCCGTGCAGCGACCCTTTGGCCACGCTAAACGAGAAATCCTTCAAGGCTTGTACCTCGCCGTAGCTTTTGCAGATGTTGTTTACTTCGATGGCGTTCATAACTTCATTTCTCCATACATGCCAATCTTGATGTAGCCATTGTTCTTCACACTGACCTTTACGGCGTACACTTGGTCGGCCCTTTCGTCGTCGGTAAGAATGCTTTTGGGTGTAAATTCGGCCTTTGGCGAAATCCATGTAATGGTTCCTTCGTAGGCATGTCGGGTGTCGTTGCCATAGTCGGCGAACACCTTTACGCGCTGTCCCAGGCGCACTTTGGCCAGTTGGGTGGATGTAACGTAGGCGCGGAGGGTCATGTTACGGATGTCGGCCACTTTGAAAAGCGGTCGGCCGATGGCTGTAAATTCGCCTTGCTCGGCGTATTTCTCCAATACCGTACCCGTTATTGGCGACTTGATGTGGCATTTTTCCAATTGGTTCATCACCTCGTAGCGTTGAATGTCGGCACCGCTCATCTGGCTGTTAAGGCTGCGCGTGCTGTTTTGCAGCAGAGATATTTGCCCCTGCAGTTGCTTTTGCAGCACGGCCACGGCGTTTTCGGCGTCGTCTAGTTGCTTGCTGGTGGCTGCACCTTCTTTCAGCAAGGCTTGTGTGCGACGTTGCTCAACAAGGGCCTTGCTGATTTGTTGTTTGGTGACGGCAATCTGTGCTTGGATGTCGGGACGTTGGTTAGCGAAGACCTCGCGTGTGGCTCCCACCTGCCTAGCCTTTAATTGTAGCTGCACGGTATCGATGAGTCCTACCTGCTGTCCTGCCGTAAGCGTTGAGCCTTCACTGATGTCGAAGGCCATCAGTCGCCCTGTTCCTTCGGCCGAAACCGTAACTTCGGTCGCCTCGAAGATGCCCGTGGCATCGTATTCTTTTTCGTTTCCGCCGCAGGCTACTATTAATAGTGCGAGTGCGGCAAGAGTTATTGATTGATGTTTCATATTAATTGTGTTGTTTTCAGGCCTAGCAATCCCCCAGCAACTGGCCTCACAGCAACCCCTAACTGGCCTCACCCCCAGCCCCTCTCCAAAGGGAGAGGG
>NZ_KV815131.1:97068-101036 GCF_001814145.1 Prevotella sp. HMSC073D09
CACCCCCAGCCCCTCTCCAAAGGGAGAGGGGAGTGAAATGCCTTGTTGGTGAACTGCGAAATTGAAGTTGTTAGGAGAGTTTGCAATGCCGTTCAAAAGTTATTGGCTTAACTACTAAGAGTGGAAAGGTGAGAGTTTGAAAAGTGAAACAATGACTAACGTCACCTCTGCATTTGGCTTAACTCCTTAACTCCTTAACTCCTTAACTCCTCATTTACTTCTTTCCCCTTACAAACTTCAAGTTATACATTCCTTGTAACATCTCCACTTCGTGTGTAGAGCGATTTATTTTCGCGTTGTTTTCGCGCGTTATCTCTTGCAGCAGTCGGTCGGTGTCGATGATGCCGTGCGCCAGTTTGGCCTCGGCAGCCCGCCTAACGCTCTGTCTAAGCGCAACAATCTCGTCGTCGGCAGCCATCGTTTGGCGTTTGCTTGCAATGGTTTCTTGCTGTTGCACCGTTTCCAACCGATTGTTGAAGAAGAACAATTCGCGGGCATTTTCTATCTCGGCCTGTGCCACCGACAAGCGTTGCACGTTGTTGCGATGCGTGTATAGGTTGCCAATGTTCCACGCAAGGCGCACGCCAGCCAAAGCATTGAACGAGGGCGAGCGGCTGTTCATGTCTTTAAACATGTCGAAACCGGGGTAGCCATAGTAGGCTTGGCCGAACACACTTAGCGTGGGGAGCAGCGAAGTGCGCAGTGCACGCTGTTGCGAAGTGATTAAACGCAGGCGTAGGTCTATGGCTTTCAGCTCTGGCCGAACGTCTTCCGCAGTCTGTTCGGTGGCTGCGAGCATCGGTTTTACAATGCTGTCTATGCGCTCAACGTTGCAAAATAAGGCCAACATGCGGCAGAGTGCGGCGCGCGTGTGCTGCAATTCGTTGGCCATTTGCACGGCCGTTAGGCGTTCGGCTTTCACTTGGTCCACGTCGCTTTGCATGGCTACGCCCTGCTTTTGCAGTGCAGCGAGCTTGTTTTCGTTGCTTTGTAGCAGCGTTTGCAGGTCGCGATTAAGTCGCAAATGTTCGTCAACAAGCAAGATGCCGAAGTAAAGGTCGTTCACCCTTTGGCGTACTTGGTAGAGCGAAACGTCTGTTTGCGCCTCGTCTACCTGCTGTTGAAGTCGCGCCACATCTTTTTGTGCGCTAATCCTTCCGCCGTCCCACAGCATCTGGTTAACGTCTACACCCACGCGATATTGTTCCTTTGCCAGTCCGCGTGTGCTTTGTCCCAGTGCCGCCATCATGTTAGATAGCTGTTCGGGCAGTTGCGCCACGCGGTTTTGCACCGCGCCTTGCGCCGCCACTTGCACCTGCGGCAGCCATCCTTTCTTGATGTTGGCTACGGTGTAGGCCGTGGATTGGGCGTAGAGTGCGCGCCGCTTGATGAGCGGATAGTTCTGTTGTGCCTGCTGTTGGCAGGCCTCTAACGTGGTTTGCGCAGGGCAAGCGGCGGCACACAACAGTGCGAGGGCTATTAATAATGTATGCTTCATCATTCCTTTTGTTTACATCTCATGGTGCAAAATTACGCTGTTTTGCTTACATCCTTGTTATCCTTTACGGCCGATAAATGTTCTTTTAGTAGCTTTTTGCGCTTAATCAGGGTTTTTATGGGCGGTTTTTATTATCTTTGTGGAAATAAGAAAGGACGTGTTATGAACAATCAGACAATCGAAACTCTTACTATGGAGGAGATAAGAAATAGGCTCAGCGTGCATATTGCCGAACCCGACATGCCCATAACAAAAGAGGGTTTCACCATGCTTTATAATGGTCGAAACACCTTTGGCTTGGCCGTTGTGGCCCATTGTCCTTATCGCCTGCCTGGTATTCGTATCGGGTTATTGAAGAAAGGCGAGATAAAGGCAACGCTTAATCTGCTTGAACGGAGTGCGCAAAGTGGCACATTAGGGTATTTTTGCGATGGTACCATCTTTCAATTCGACCAAATTCCGCTCGAAAGTGAGGTGGAAGGGGTGGTGATTGAGCCGTGGCTGATGGACGAATTGTTTCCGCAGGGTGTGCCAACGATGTTTAACGGGCAGGCGAAAGACGCGCTTATGCCTGCCGATGAGAAGGATATCGCCAAGGTGGAAAGCCTTTATGAGAGCCTGATGCTCGTGCTTAGGGACAGACCTTACAACCGACAAGCGGCCTTAGCCATCATTACCGCGCTGTGTTATGTGTATAACGAGTGTTACGTCAGGGCCACAGAGCATCCCGCCGAGAACCCTTCGCGGCAGCGTGTGGTGTTTGATAGGTTTATCGCTTTGGTGAACGAACATGCCAAAAACGAACATAACTTGGCCTTTTATGCCGATAAGCTGTGTCTGTCGCAACGCTATCTTAGTAGGGTTGTGTGGCAAGCCAGCGGCGTGTACGCCAAAGAATGGATAGACCGTGCCGTGATAACCGAGGCTAAGGTGATGTTGCGGCATGGCCAACTAACGGTGGCGGCCATATCAGAAGCCTTGAATTTTCCCAATCCCAGCTTCTTTAATAAGTACTTTAAGCGGCAAACGGGACAAACACCCTTGGCGTTTAGGAATGGATAGCATGTGTGTTTTTGGTATGTATAACAGAGAGTGAGTGGAACAGAAATTGGAACAGAAATAGTTGTAATGCCTGCAAAATGTGTTCGCATAAGTTGCGAAGATTAATAATTCTGGCTATCTTTGCAAAAAGAAACAGCAAAGATGGAAATAACCTTTGAGCAAGAATATTTGAGGGAGCTGTTTTATTTGGGTAAAACTCATGATAAGAAACATCGTTTTCAACCGCAAGTTATACGGAAGTATATTAATGTGTTGAACCTGATGAGCTCGCTTAATAGTACAGAAGACATGTATCGCTTTACCTCTTTGCATTATGAAAAGTTGGTAGGTGACAAGGTCGGGCGTGAGTCTGTGCGAGTTAATGACCAATATCGTATTGAATTTCGCTCGGAAATTAAATCCGGAGAGCGGATTGTTACCGTTTGCAACATATTGGAATTGTCAAACCATTATAAATAAAATGATATGTCTAGTTTAGGTTATGGCTTTTATGCCACACATCCTGGCGAAGTGCTTAAAGACGAATTGGAGGCAAGGGGCATATCCCAGCGTAAGTTCGCCGAGAGTATCGGCATGGCTTATTCGGTTCTAAACGAACTATTGAATGGGCGTAGGCCGTTGAGTACCACTTCTGCCCTTATGTTTGAAGCGGCTTTGGACATTCCTGCCGAGCCCTTAATGGAATTACAGATGAAGTACAACATGCAGGTTGCACGAAAAGATACTACTTTGGCAACCCGTTTGAAGAAGATAGCAAAGGCGGTGGCTAGGCCTTAACAGGCGGCAAGGTGTGGCGCATGCGCGTAATAGTTGTCTGCGATGTCGCTCCGCATGCGCTCTACGTATATCATGGCATATAATGAAGTCGCCTTGTCTTTTTAATGTTCTTTTCTCGTTCCTCGAAAGGTGCGTTTTCTCGCCATGACGATGTTCGAGCAAGCTCGGCATCGTTCATTTGGCTTAACGAAAACGTTCCTATAAATTGAGAGGAGTTTATTGTCTTTGTGCTGTAAAACCAAGATGAACGTTCCACTCATGTACGAAGTGCTGGACAAAGATACGGTGAAATCTGAAATTCTGCCCCATTTGCCTGTGGCAAAACGTGGTTATGTGCCAAAAGGTGATCTGGCAGAAGTCATTCAATGCTTTCTCTACAAGTTGAAAATGGGCTGTCAGTAGCAGATCACTTCTGCGTTTGCATGATGCTGTTTCCGTTGGCTGTGAGCAGCATGCCCTGCAACCGCTTGCGCTGCTGGTCGTAAACGTACCTGCTTTCCGTCGCCGTTGCCTTTACGCGCGTACACAGCATAGTCTGTTTTGTCCTGTTTTTAGTAAGAAATTTAACATTATAGCTGCCCTTTTTATCCACCAATCGCCCGCCTTGCCGCAAAAAATCGATTCTCGCGGA
>NZ_KV815131.1:101136-101966 GCF_001814145.1 Prevotella sp. HMSC073D09
AAAAATCGATTCTCGCGGAGGTTTGTTTTGGTGCTAAAAGGGGTAGCAGGCGAATGTTGGCAGAATGAATATTTATTTGGATAGGGCGCCATTTATGCCAGTTTTCGGGCTATTTGCAGCAAAATGTAGTGCGTTTTGGTGCAAAATAGACTGCGTTTTGGTGCAAAATGCAGTGTGTTTTGGTGCTAAACGCAAGGTAAAATGGTGCTAAATGCAGTGCAAAATGCAGCTAAATGCAAGGCAAAAAGGCATAAAAATACGCTGCAATGGTATAAATAAAACCTTTTAGTGGCATGAAACACATGGTGAAAAAGGGCAAAATGGTCGCCAAAATGTGGTTTTCTAGGGGTAAAATGTGGGTGTTTGGGCTTGAAAAATTACGTACTAGCAACCAAACTAGAAAGCTAAAATGGTGCAAAATGCAGGTTTTTTCTTAAAAACGGACATGTCGGCAGGCGTGAAAAACTTGAAATGATGGCTTTTTACCTACATTTTAGCCTATATTTTCGCTAGAACGGAGTGGAATTTTGAACGGTATTGTAAAACAAAAGCAATAATTTAAGGTTTTGAGTTTCTAAGCAGGTTAGTTGGTAAGTTGATGAGTTGGTGAGCTTGTGAGGTTGTAAGTTGATGGGGTGGCGCATTTGGGAGTTGTTGTTCTTTCGTGAGTTTATAAGCCAGTGGGTTGATTTGTACTACCCTTTTATGCGCCAGGAGCGTTTGTTTTATGTGGGCAGCATAAAGACAACAAACTCCTCTCAAATTATACAACCATTAAAAGTCAAGACAGGGTACAATTAAGTAGGGATATTCAGTAAATATCTAACTAA
>NZ_KV815132.1:0-1663 GCF_001814145.1 Prevotella sp. HMSC073D09
ATGGTCTTTGGCGGCAATCGTGTATTTGCCTTGTAGCAGGTCCGAAACGGTGATAAGGCTGTCACTTGCGGATTGGCTGTAACATGCTTTTCCATCAAGGCTTATCGTAACATTATATGGAGCAGTGCCGCCTGTGAAAAGCACTTTAACCTGTCCTTTTTGCGCTGTGGAACAGCGGGGCCGTGCAATTTCAACGGTTGCAAAGAAGTCTTTAGCGGCACGAAGCGTAAAAATGCTTTCCCCCGCATCGGCGGCAATGCCTGCAAAGACGATGCTGTCGGTATGGCTGTCCTGTGCCTTGTAATAGCGGATTTGCCCGAAGGGGAATTTTCCAGTGCCGCTGTTGTCTACGGCGAGATAGTAAAACTCGTCCTTTCCGAGTGGTTGCAGTTGATGGATGCTTCGGGTGTCGAAAGTCAAGGTGAGATGTTCTGCGGGCTGTCCTGTCGTTGTGGCTGCCCAGCATCGCTGCATCCATTTCCCGTTGCCCTTGTCGGAAGTAAAAGAGAGTTGCTTGGCGTTGTCGCCCCAAAGGAAACTTGCGCCTTCGTTTATCGAACTTGCAGACACTTTTACGACAGCTTCATTCTCGCTACTCTCGCCCGTGGTGCGGTAGAGTTTCGAAGTGGCGTCGCCGATGATGCCGGCAACGCGGTGGTTGTACGCTTTAAGCCGATAATAGTTGCGGATGGTTTGGCCTTTGGAATTGAGGTAGGAATGGGCAAGGGTGATGCCGTGGCGAAGGGCGAGGGCACTCTCCACGCGCATGCGTTCGGCGGCGGTGAGGGCGCGGGCGTAGACCACATATTCCTCCATGCCGTTCTTTAAGCTCTTGATGGGGAGTTTTTCTTTGGTCATCCCACCCACATTGAGCGTGCCGCGCGTACCGCTTGCAGACGAGGTGCTATAAGCGTACAGGCGTAGTTGTGGCAAGGTGTCGCGCCCGGTGTAGTTCATAAACGTGCCATTGGCAAGGTTGGCGGTGCGGGCCGTGGTCTGCACACGTTCGGTTTTTCCCGCTTGTGTGCTGACATTCCATAGCAGCTGTTCGCCCGCTTTCTGTATTTTCCCTACACCGATAAAGGTCAGGCCGCCAGCGCCGGTAAGACGTACAGGGGTATTGTCGTTGCCGCTTGCCCACTTCACAAAACCTGCCACTCCGCCAGGGGCTTGGCATTCCGGTTTCGGTTGTATTTGCGCTTGGGTCTGCGCTTGTGCCCGACCAGTCGTTATCGATACGGCGCACAAGAGCGGAACAAGTATGCTTGTAAGATGGAGTGTAGACTGTTTCATCGTCATTTCTGTTTAGTTAGGGGAATGGTATAGCCCACCGTCAGCAAAAGCAGGTGACTGTTGTTCGTGGTTTTGTGATAGCCGTAAGGGTTCTCGTTCGTCTTGATAAGATCCATAATGCCGTAACCGTATTGCAGGCTGGCTTCGATGCCGTTCTTAAACGACGAGTAGCCTATCTTGAGCAGGGGCATCACGTGCAAGCGTGCCCGAAATGTTTCTCTTAAATGTTCCTGTGTGAGTTTATCCATCGAAACATACAGGGCTGCGCGATTGCTCGAAAAGTCGATACCGCCAGGGTTGAGCGGGATGCTCATGCCTACACCAGCACCCATATAGAGGTCGCTCAGCAGGTAGAGTCGCGCGGCTACCT
>NZ_KV815133.1:0-408 GCF_001814145.1 Prevotella sp. HMSC073D09
CCGATACAGAGGGAATCAGGGAATTGGGTTCCGCGTCGTCGGTTGTCTTCACCTATATATATAAGGTGTGAGCGCGATGCTGGTTTAGACTCCCCTTACGGCCCTGGCCGGACCTCCCGCCGACACGCAGTCCTATAGCTCAGTTGGTTAGAGCGCCACACTGATAATGTGGAGGTCGGCAGTTCAAGTCTGCCTGGGACTACACATCGCACGATGGTGCAATGTGTGCAGGCGACAAGCCTGCGGGACTACACATCGCACTTTGTTTGGTGCGACCCCTTTAATCGCGGGGGATTAGCTCAGCTGGCTAGAGCACCTGCTTTGCAAGCAGGGGGTCAACGGTTCGAATCCGTTATTCTCCACTTTGCGCTTTGTTGCGCATGAGATCTTTGACATATTGACACAAGC
>NZ_KV815134.1:0-378 GCF_001814145.1 Prevotella sp. HMSC073D09
TGATGGTGTTGTAGCCATAACCCGTGTTGTCGGGATCGGCCGTCGCACCTTTCATCGTGGGCACTCCTGGTGGTGTGCCCAGCTTGCGGTAGTAGTCCTCGCGCTGTTTCCCTATCTGCAGCATGCGGGCGGCATAGTCTTTCTGCCCTGCCGTAACGTTGTTGCTGCTGATGCCGTAGACATTGCTGAACTTGCCTGTTCCAAGTTTGCTTGCTACGCGCTTGTCGCCGATGAAGTAATGCTTGGTAAAGCGGTTCTTCGTTACGGTGATAATCGGGGCAGGATAGATGGTGTAGTCCTCCGTTTCGTGGAACGTGATTCCCTGCGGCGCACCATTGACATATACGCCTTCGAGGTCGCCGTGGCTCTTGACGATGC
>NZ_KV815135.1:0-253 GCF_001814145.1 Prevotella sp. HMSC073D09
CGGCCGGTGAGGTTGCGGCGAACGACAAGCGCATCAGGGCCTGCACTTTCAACGAAGTCGGGCAAGCCGTCGCCGTCAATGTCGAGTAAAGCGCTCTCCGTGCGGCTAACGCCAGTGGACCAAGCAGCGGTTACGTGTGGAGTGATCGTCAGCTTCAGGAACAGCAGGTGGATTTTGAAGGAGAATGCCGCACTGCCATACAATGATACGGACGTGGCAAGGTTCTTTCCCGCACTGCCCTGAACGTCTTGGG
>NZ_KV815136.1:0-30090 GCF_001814145.1 Prevotella sp. HMSC073D09
TGGGATAACCCAACGCCGAGAACTTCGCATCCTCTTGGTTACCTGTATAAGTGAGATTGCTTGGAGAGAGGTTTGCGCCAATCCGTCCGCCCAATGATACGTGCAGCGAGTTTTTTGCCTTAAAAGGATAGAGATTGAAATAAGCGGCAAGCCCCAAATGGTGATAACGGGTGGAGAGCGTGTAGTTCAATTCGTTCTTGTCCTCGTAACGCACCCGCGCCGTTTTGTTATAATAGGCAATGCCCGCTTCCACGCCCCAAAGGCTTGCAGGCTGCCGATAAAGGAAAAACAACTCGGCACTTGGCACGAACTGTCCTTTGTTGTCGAACGAATAATTGGCGTAATAATCCTCGCTCACCAAAATCTTGTCTACATGACTGTTGACACTATAACCGCCGCCCAAGCGGACACCGGCATTGAAAGCACTCTCCTGAGCACTTAGCGAAAGACTGGAGGCGAAAAAAAGAATAAGTAAATGAGACCTTATATACATAACGGAATGATTTTTTGTTATTGTTCTTAAGGGACTGAAGTTCCTCATTCTTCTGCAAAAATAATAATTCTTTTGGAAGAAACAATGTTTTTGGCAAAAAATATTTTATAAAGTAGGACTACTTCGCATTTATACCTTATTCTAAAGCAAAAAGCGGTGAGAATATGACTTCTCACCGCTTCATTATACCGTCTATTTATACCTTAAGTATTATATTCCTAATCGGATTGATTAAAATCCAAGACACTTAGAGTGACGGTCTGTAAGCCGTCCTCTGCGAGTTGTCCTGCCTATATTCATCTTTGTTCTGCTCGGACGGCGTATTCGTCTCCTTCTGCTCGGCAGAATCAGGTGCGGGCGGAGCCAAATCCAGCTGTATCTTCCTGTCCAAGGCTGCGAGTTCGGATTTAAGACCTCTGAGTTCGTCCTCCTTCTTCCACTCCTTCGACACGATGGGCTGCATCTGCGCCACCTTTTGTTCCTGTTCTTCAATACGAGCGTTGTACTGGGCAATCGTCTGTGGAATATGCTCCAACGCGCGTAAAAAGTTCCTTGCCGCCGCTTCCTTATCCGCCTTGGCTATCTGCCCGTGATTGTGCGTGTACTTGTAGTTGCCCCTGATCGAAAAGCGGTTCTGTGTCAGCTCCAACCCCTCGCTCAATACCCGCTCCGTAGTTACGCTCACCTCAAAGCCGTAGAGTTCGCCGATACGCTGCGGCGCACCACCCGTGTTTATATTCTTGTCAATGTCCTGCAACTTCGTACCGAGCGCTTTCTCATCCCGTGAGGGAAAACCGTCGAGCACGAGGGCATTGAGATAGTTGCCGTCCTTGTCTTTCGCTGCAGCCGCCTCGAACTTCTTCCAGTCCTCCGACATCTTTTCCTTTGCCGCCCTGTCGAAAGCCAGCTGGTTGGTCATTTCCAAGAGCCTGTTCTGGGTTTCGTGCTTGGCACGGTTGAACGACTTGCGCTCGCTCTCCAAAGCGGCGACCTTCTTTTCTAAACGTGCCTTGTCGAGCAGGTCGGTGTTGCCCGAAAGAATCGCCATGTATTCTGAAAAGTTCATGCCCGACTTCTCGTCCATGCTCCCCTCGTCGATGGTACGCGCTCCCATCGCTCCGCTTTTAAGCTGCGAGATAAATGTCTGCTTGCAATGCAACAGGTTGAACTTGTAACTGTCAAGCGACTTTTCCACTGCATAGATAATCACATCGACCTTATTGTCGGCATAGAGCCGCGCGATCTCATTGCCCTTTCTCACCGCCCGCCCGTCGCGCTGGGCAAGGTCGGACGGTCGCCACGGTGTATCGAGATGATGCACCGCCACGGCACGCTGCTGGGCGTTCACACCCGTACCGAGCATGGAGGTGGAGCCGAAGAGCACGCGCACCCGTCCGTCGTTCATCGCATCGATGACCGCCTTCTTGCTTTTCTCGTTCTTGAACTCCTGTATAAAACGTATCTCGTGGGCTGGGATGCCGTAATCCTCCACGAGCTTGCGCTTGATTTCCGAATAAACGCTCCATTGCCCGGGCTGATAGGTGCCCAAGTCGGAGAATACGAACTGCGTACCCTTTTGTGCATCGTACCTTTGGTAATACTCGGCAATCATCCGGGCGCAGTGGGATGCCTTGTTGTCGGGATGGTCGCCGTAGGCGGGATCAATCATGCGCATATCGAGCGCCATCTTGCGGGCGTAATCAGTCATTAAGAATTAAGGGAAACAGAGGAAAATACAGGGAATGTAACTATTTGAAATATCATTATTTAGCATTTTCCTGCCATTATGGGGATTAGCAAAAACGAGCATCAAACGGCAGGAGTTCCGTTACCAAATCGTAACCCATCGAAGAAAAAGCAAAAAGGGGTTACGGATTGAATGTAAATAGTTGTTGTTTAGGTGTTTATTCCTCATCTTTCATTTTTCTGCATCGCTCAGGAATACTTGTTCATCTGTACCTTTGCAAACAAAGGAAATTTAGAAAAAACGACAGAAAAATGAAAGAAAACAAGCTGAAAGTATCGTTCTTCGTTCAGGCGAAACGAACCGACAAGAAAGGACTTGTGCCTGTCATCGGGCGCATCTCAGTGGGCAGAACCCATTCAGGATTCTCCACCAAGTGCAAGACTCCTCTCACTCTTTGGGACAGTCGTAAGCAACGGCTCGTCGGCAAGAGTGCAATGGCGGTGTCTGTCAATCAGAAACTCGGTGAATGCACCGCACTCATTCACGCACGCTTTCACGAATTCAGTGAAAGAGAAGAAGCCTTTACCGCCACCGACGTGAGGGATGCCTATCAGGGGCAAATCCACCGTCAGGCCTTGCTCTTGGAGAGTTTTGGGGAGTATCTCACACAGACAAAGGAACGTATCGGTATCGACCGAGCCTTAAAGACGCTCAAACTCCGTACCTACCAACTCTCCCTGCTCCGTGAGTATGTACAAAAGAAGTACAAGGTAAGCGACATTCCCCTTTCACAGTTGGACAATACCTTTATCGAGGGTTTTGAGTATTATCTTACCATCGACCGCCAACTGAAACGCAGCAGCATATCGAGTACCTTGTCTACTTTGCAGACCATCGTCCGCATGGCGGTGAAGAAAGGTGTGCTGGACTTCTATCCGTTCTTGGGCTACAGTTACGAGCGACCAAAGGGCGAGCCGAGAAGCATCACGCAAGACGAACTACAAAAGATAATTGACTTGGAGATTGAATGGGAGAACTACCGCATTGTCCGTGATTTGTTCGTCTTCTCCTGCTTTTCAGGACTGGCTATCTCTGACGTGCGCAATCTCAGAGAGGAAAACATCGTCTTGGAAGAGGGTGAACTCTGCATCAAGGGTAGGCGCATGAAGACTAAGACCCCATACCGTGTACAGGTACTTCCTCCTGCTTGGGCGATAATGGAGCGGTACAGGGGAAAGCGTGCAGGTTTTGTCTTTGACGTGCCGACCACAGATGTTATCCTCAATGGCATACACCACATACAGAGAAACATCGGGATGGAAACTCCGCTGACCTTTCACATGGCAAGACACACCTTTGCATCGCTTATCACGCTTTCGGCAGGTGTACCTATTGAAACGGTGAGCCGTATGCTCGGACACACAAATTTGAGAACAACACAAATTTATGCAGCTGTTTCCTCCGAGAGAATCCATCGAGATATGCAGAAAGTGCAGCAACGCATACAAGATACATTCACCTTAAAACTTTGACATTATGGCACGAAGCACATTCAAGACACTATTCTATATCAACCGTTCCAAACAAAAGAAAAACGGCAGCTGCCCGATTATGGGACGCATCACCATAGACGGTGAGCAGGTGCAATACAGCACGGGCAAGGAAATCGCTCCCGAACTTTGGGACAGCCATAAGGGACGATGCAAAGGAACAGGCGAAGAAACAAAAGAAATCAACCGCTATTTACAAAGCAAAGAGGAACAAGCCAAAGCGAAGTATCAAGAATTAGTCTGGCAACGTGGCTATATCACTGCCGAGCTGCTGAAACGTGAACTTATGGAAGAAGACAAGCCCAAAGGTTTTCTTTTGGAGGAAGCACGACTATTTATTGAAGAAAAGCGTCCATGCGTAGGACTGACGATTGCCAAGCCGACTTTTGCCAATTACATCTATGCAGCGCAGCTCATTAAATCCTATCTGTGTGAACGCTTAGACCAGGAAGATATTCGATACGCACAGCTGGACTATGGCTTTATCGAAGGATTGGATTTCTACCTTAAATCAGAGCGCAATCTCTCCCTTGCCACCATTCAGATTGTTGTCATTTTCTTACGGAAAATCATCGGCATCGGGCAGCAGAAGAAATACATCCGCATCGATCCCTTTGTGGACTACAAGGCGGAACTACCACACCGAACACGCAGGTATCTCACAACCGAGGAACTGCAACGAGTACTACAAACGCCCATCATTGACAAGCAATTTGAGCGAGCAAGGCAACTATTCCTTTTCTGTGCCTTCACCGGTTTGGCTCGTGTGGATATGCAACGGCTCAAACCGAAGCATATCATCTATAATGCTGACGGCACGGCGGAAATCCGCATCAAAAGGCAGAAAACCGATGTGGAAGCGATTATCCCACTTCTGCCCATTGCCAAGCAAATCCTTTCGCTCTATATCAAGGACAAGAAAGCGGACGACTTGATATTCCCCAATCTCACAATTAGGAAGGCATCTTTAGCTTGTGTGAACATCGGGCAGATATGCCGAATAGAGAAAGGCTTGACCTTTCACATGGCTCGCCACACATTCTCAACCACGATTTGCCTTTCCAATGGTATTTCGATGGAAACGCTCAGCAAGATGCTCGGACACAGCAATATCGGTACGACACAAATATACGGAAAGATAACTGACCACAAGATACAGGAGGACATGACTGCACTCACAGACAGGGAGCATTCAGCCTTTGAAGGTTATTGTGAGTCGATAGCACGGCAGAACGTTCCATTGCAACAAGCATAAAAAGGAAGTAATTACCAAACATTTATTATTCACGATTGAAAACCAAACGATTATGAAAGAGAACAACAAACAGGAACTTTCCTACTTTCGGTTGAAATTAAGAAGTTATATGAGTGAGCATCACCCCGAAAGATTGCACGACACGGAGTTTATCACCACACGGGCAGACATGGCTCTCACTGCTTACTGCGATGCCGTGGCACAAGGTTTTTCGCACCCCGAAGCAGAGAGCATAGCAAGTGAGGTATTGTATCAAGGTTTGCATTTTTCCAAGTATGATACGCTTGTATCCGTGTTGGAAAACGAGTTTGAGAGGGAACTGCCTGCACCACTCCCTGAGAAGCTTGCACCCATATTGTTGTCGAACAAGGCTGTTCAAGCCACATTCGACAAGTTCGGTTTGACGGACACATTTGCCGCAAGCGGACAATACGACCGTCTTTACACCGAACTCACAGGCACGATAGTGCTGCTCATCGAGAGCAACAACCTACCAACAATCAGACTGACAGAGGAAGCAAGCCCGAAGGCGTTGTAAGCAAAGGCGCACGCAAAGTCCCTGATGCCGTTTCTTATCGTGCAAAGGTACAACGGCAGCCTGTCTGCCCTGACAAGGTCAAGTCCTGCGGATGGAGAGAAGAATCTCCACCGCAGGATTTTTCTTTTTCAAGGTGGTATTGCCATTTTCAATAGCCATGCGGTTGTATTCATCTCTCCCAACCTTGCAGGGCAGGGCTGCCGTAGAGAGTATAGGCACGACAAGAATACGGCATACTCAGGCTCTTTGGACGCAAGGCGTAACAACCAACAACAGATAGGACTGACGATAATACGGACAATCTGTTGTTTGTACAATTTGTTGTCATGACTATCTGTTGTCAAAACTATATATCGTCAAAATAATCTATCGATAAAACTATCTATCGATAGTTCTACATATCGATTTGTCGAACTATCGAACTGTCGAGAGAATAATTGCTATGTGATAAAAGGAAAGAACCGGCACCTCTTCTCATTACCGCAATCATACCATTCTTATACAGAACATAAGAGTTTTTCTGCGGCGACTCCAAATCTGATGGGGAAAGCTACCAGCCTTTGCGCTTAAAGATTAGGAGCTTTCTATGAAAAGCTTATAAGCAATCTATAAAAAGCTTATAAGTAATCTGACAAAAGCTTATAAGTAATTTACAAAAAGCTTAAGAGCTTTTTAATGAAAGCTTAGGAGCTTTTCTGACTGATAGACTAACTTCTCTTCTCTTCCTTCTATTTCCCTGCTTTTCCTCATTTCTTGCAGCGGTGCTTCCGAGGGTTTACTTTTGCACTCAATAAGTACGGCAATGGACTGCATATTAGTTCGTTTGCCGAGTAACAATAAAGTAATCAAAACAAAATCAAGGAAATGAAACTCATTATCATCGACCGCAAAGCGTGGGAGCGGCACAGCTCCGACTTTGCAGACTTTATTCATCGTATCGAACAACTCATCGGCAATCCGCCCGAAAAGGACGATTGGCTCGACAACGAAGCCGTATGTCGCAGACTCGGCATCAGCAAACGTACCCTGCAATCTTATCGGGATACAGGCAGAATACCCTTTTCCATCATTGGGCATAAATGTTATTACAAGGAGAGTGACATCACAAATTTACTGAACGCAAACAATGAATGAATTATGTCGGAGAATGAAATCATTACACAGCAAGACCCTCAAATGCAGATGTTTGCACAACTGATGGAGGGTACTTTGAAGAAACTGGAGCGTTATTGTTCTACAGCCCGACCGATGTTAGGCGGAGAGGTTTACCTCACTGGCGAGGAGGTTTGCAGTCTGTTACGTCTGAGTACCCGCACACTTCAGGACTATCGGGACAGCGGAACGATAGCCTACTGCAAAATCGGAGGCAAGATACTTTACAGGCAAAGCGACATACAAGCTATGCTCGAAAGACATTATAACGCAATACCCAAGAAATTATGGCAAGAATAGATGAACAAAGGAAACAACGTCTGGAACAAGCCCTTCGAGATATGGGCAATTATGGCGTTAAGCTCCGCAAGCCCGAAGAGTTGCCCGATTTTGACCAGCCGATAGATTATGAAGAGGAAAAGAAAAGATTTGAGCCTGTTAAAGTTGAGGAACAAAATGACAAGGAGAGCCACAAGGACTATTCTCAACCGTCCTATCAAGAAACAGAGTTGTCACCAACGGAAAGGGCTACTTCTATCGAAGAGAATTATCAACGAATGGGAAAAACAAAGGACAGGAAGCAATTATCCGAGTTTCAGGGGAAATATCTCCAGCCCTTTCGCAACAGCCACCGCAAAGCCGTGTATGTATCAGAGGAAACTCAACGAAAGTTGGACTTCGTGGTGAGGAAAATCGGTGAGCAGGGAGCAAGCGTTTCTGGATATGTGGAGCAGGTGCTTCGAGAACATCTCGACCAATACAAAGATGATGTGGAAAGATGGCGGAAACTCTGAAGTACTGCATTCCTCGAATGCAAGCCTACGCTGAGTTACTGTATTCAGTGAATGCAGTAACACGGCATGGGCTTATAATCCCATTTTCTACATCAGCAAGGTGTGTCTTTGTACCACAAATTGCCATTTGTACCACAAAGACCCTTGCCCCGAAGGGGGGATTAAATCACTCCAAAGTCGTGATTAGAAAAACAAAAATAAGAGAATATGGCAAGCGATAAATCAAGGAAAAGAGTAGTGAAAAAGCAGTGAGTTTAACCATTGACTATCGAGAGAGATAAGGAATGTGTGATGGGATTATATTCCCCCAAGCATTTTTTGCAGCAGATTGCCCGATGTTCGAGTTATCTGGAAATCTACCGTCTGGTTTTCCACAGATTTTATCTCAGTTACCTTGAAACGGCAAAGGGCTTCCTGACGCTCCAATGTGTCACGGACGGAAGAAAGGTCCTGTATCTGCCCGGCAAACGTTCTATAGGGAGATTGCAGATAAATCATTTGTCCGTTTACATTGTCGGGGCGTTTATTCTCGAACTTTAATAAGATGGTTATATCTGTGCTGTCCGCTGGTGTTGCGGTTGTTGCTCCGTGTACGGTAGCCGTTCCCAAATACACTTGTTTATAAGGCAGGAAATAGGCTACGGCTAACAGAAAAAGCAAAATAGCTCCTATGGCAGTAATACCATAACGAACGAGAGATGAGGGTATCTGCCCCACGATGCTGCGTACTTTTTCGCTGCGGAGCTCAAAACTCCGTTCCTGTTTATTTTCCTGTTTTTCCATATCAGTTACCCAATTCTAATTGGTTTTTCACTAAGGCAAAGTATTTGCCACGTTTGGACGTGAGTTCTTCGTGTGTACCCACTTCTGTGATTTTGCCCTCGTCAAGCACTACTATCTGGTCGGCATTGCGGACGGTGGAAAGACGGTGTGCCACCACGACAACGGTTTTTCCCTTGTAGAACTCCGAAAGGTTTTCAGTAATGGCTCGTTCATTGTTGGCATCTAGGGCATTGGTGGCTTCGTCCAAGAAGACGAACATCGGATTCTTATAGACTACCCTTGCAATCAAAATGCGTTGCCGTTGCCCCTGACTGATACCTTGTCCGTCTTGTCCAATCATTGTGTTGTAAGCCAAAGGAAGGGCTTCGATGTAGTCTGCGATGTTTGCTACACGGGCAGCATGACGAATACGTTCGATGTCGGGTTCATCGTCAGATATTGCGATGTTTCTCGCAATGGTATCGGAGAAGAGATATCCCTCCTGCATCACCGCACCGCATTGGCTTCGCCACCAGCCGAGGTTGTATTCACTCAAATTGGCATTGCCTATCTGAATACTTCCGTTTAATGGCTCATAGAATCCCAAAAGGAGTTTTACGAGCGTTGTCTTTCCGCTTCCACTCGCTCCCACGATTGCCGTTACCTTGCCGTTGGGAATAGAGAGATTGATGTCGGAGAGAATATCTTTCGGACTGTAGATATCATATTTGAAGGATAGGTCTTTCATCGTGAGGGAATGTCCTTCGGTGGTCTTGTCCGTATAGGCGGTATGTGTCCGTTCGACATTTTCCTCGTTGGTCTCGGTGTGGATTTCGTTCATGCGGTCAAGGCTGATGCTTACGTCTTGCCATGAGTAGATAAACTGGATGAGTTGTTCCACAGGGCTGTTGAGCTGTCCGATGATGTACTGTACCGCCAGCATCATACCGAGTGTCATATTTCCGTGTATTACGGCTGTGGCTGCAAGTACGGTAATGAGGATGTTCTTCACCTCATTGATGGTGATGCTTCCTGCCTGTTGCACTTGTTGCAGATTGAGCGATTGCAGATTGACCTTAAACAGGTCGGCTTGTACGTCCTCCCATTCCCAACGTTTGCGCTGCTCGCATCCTTGCAGCTTGATTTCCTGCATACCTCCTATGAGTTGGTAGGTTACATTACGGTTGCGCCCTGCCTGCTCAAAGTATTTGTAGTCCAACTGTCTACGCTTTTTGAGAAAGAGTATTATCCAGCTTGCGTAAAGCGATGTCCCAAACAAGAAGACAAGGAAGATGCCGAGATTATAGACAGCAAGAACGACACCGAAGATCAGAAATGTGAAGAAAGAGAAAAGCAGACTTAGACTGCTTGAGGTAAGAAACTGCTCAACACGGCGATGGTCTTCAATGCGTTGCAAAAGGTCGCCCATCAGCTTGGTATCGAAGAACTTCATCGGTAGTTTCATCAGCTTGATGAAGAAGTCTGAGATGAGCGAGATGTTGATACGGGTGGAGATGTGCAGGAGTATCTTTGAGCGGATAAAGTCAATGGCGGTACGGCTAAAGAGGAGCATCATCTCAGCCAGCAGCACCAGCCACACAAAGCCGACATCCTTTCCCCCTATACCTGTATCTACAATAGCTTGGGTGAGGAACGGGAAGACAAGTTGCAGGAGTGAGCCGAGTAACAAACCGAGAATGAGTTGCGTAAAAAAACGCTTGTATTTCTTGAGATAGCTCCAGAGGAATTTCACTCGCCTTTGAGTCGGCACTGCTTTCGTATCGTTTTGAGCATAGAATTGTTCCGTCGGCTCGAGGAGCAGTACAATACCTTTTTCTTCACCGTTTGTCTTGGTACTAACCCAATGCTCGCAGAATTCCTCCTTGGTATAGGTAACAAGTCCCTTGCCCGGATCTGCTACATATACGGTATATTTTCCTTTATTGTGCTTTTTTATCTTATAGACAACGACAAAATGGTTCTGATTCCAGTGTATAATACAAGGCATCGGATCCTCTTGGTATAGCATTTCAAAACTCAAACGTCCTCCAATGGTCTTGAAACCGAGGTTTTCTGCAGCCTTGCTGATACCAAGAAGAGAAACACCTTCTTTGCCTAAGGAACAGATTTTCCGCAATTGCTCCTTATCAGCTTGCTGTCCATAATGTTTGGCTATCATCGCCAAACAGGAAGGACCGCAATCCATAGCATCTCGCTGTCGTTTTATTGCAAAACTCATTATTAAAATCAAAAATTATTATTATTTCTCTCCTTTAATGACGGATGATTCACTGCTTGTGTTGCTGTTTATGCGTTTTGAAGCCTCCTTGTATTTTTTACCATACGATAGGTTCAGCGTAAGGTTTAAACGTATAAGATTTCTTGTTTCATCAAGATATTCATAGCGTTTGTAAGGAGCCACGCTTGAATAGTTTTCTTGTGCGGAAATATGCTTCAAAGAAAACAGATTCAGCACATCGGCAGAAAGGCTGAGTTTATTTGTCTGATAGCCAAACGACAACATGTGGCCGTCTTCATACCGATAAAGCGTTTCTCCCCAAAACCTGTCCTGCACATTCTTGCGAAACTGCCATCTCATAGTGAATTGTTTATAGTAAACAGAAACCTGACCCCCATAGTAGGGTATTGTTTTGCGGTGAGTGTATTGGTTGCCATTGCTTTTATAAAATTTTAAGCCGGTATAAACTTTGAACGACAGCAGATTGCCAAAAGGCTGCCCTCCATATTCAAATTCCGCATTATAGTTCTGAAAATTCTTGTGATTTTCCATGGTTCTGACCACCTTTTCATTATCCAGATATGTGCATTCCATGATTGGCGACTTTGAATATGTTTCATTCAAGTAGAGAGCCAATGCTGTTTTTGTGAATTTATAATTGAATACCAACGCATTATAGAAATCAATCTGCGGCTTGAGATTAGGATTACCTCGCTGTATCTGTATAAAATCTATATCCTGTGAATAGTCAGAAATAGCCGAAAGTGTAGGCATTATATTAGAGACCGACCCCTGATAACGAAGTTCGATTTTTGGAGAAACGGTATAACGGACGAATAGCATCGGACGAATCGTAAAGGTGCTTTGTTTTTGTTCTCCCACATGCATCCATCGCTGGTTCAGTCCAATGCCCACTCGGCAATAAAGTTCGCTCCATGCCTTTCCCCATTGTGCATAAGAATAAAGGTTGGTCTGGCGTTGGCCTGTGTGATGCTTCTGTGTCATATCGTTTCGGACTGAATTGTAGTCGCTTTTGGTAAACTGCTGGTTGAAGTTTGCTCCAATGGTCAAAGTTCCCCAATT
The DNA here is from genome assembly GCF_001814145.1 of Prevotella sp. HMSC073D09. Classification (NCBI taxonomy): domain Bacteria; kingdom Pseudomonadati; phylum Bacteroidota; class Bacteroidia; order Bacteroidales; family Prevotellaceae; genus Prevotella; species Prevotella sp. HMSC073D09. The sequence continues at coordinate 11,554 of NZ_KV815136.1, forward strand.
CTGCCTGTTCTCGTATAATTGCGACAGCGCATAGCCTTTTTGAATCTCACGGACATTACTGCAGAATTGGTTGGATTCACTTTCGTTGTCTGCCTCCTGATACAGACGGTTGTATTTCCCTTTGTTGTATTGACCAGAGAGATTCATTACATATAGTTGATTTTCTCCTATGGGCAACTGTATATATAGTTGCGAATAAGGATTTGTGGCCGATGATTTCGCATTGTCGTATAAGTTGAGTGCTGTCCCTTTATAGTGCAAATCACTGTTCCACTCTTTATACGGTGCATTTTGGATGGCTGTCCCCAGTGAAAAGTTAATTATTTTCTTGTTCTCCTGATAGTTGTAATTGAAATGTACGTTGTGATTGTCGTATCTGTATCGTCCAGGATGCCCCAGTTCGGTTCTCGAAAAGTTCTCATTTTGCAGATTAAAGTCCTCTTCATATTCCCTGCTGAGGTGTTTCCAATTGCGGTATGCCATATTGTAGTCTAATGAAAACTGGCTGTTCCAGCGGTTGAATTTCAAGGAAATGTAGTCCTCTCCGAAACTCGTTAAAAGCCCCTGCCACAAAGAAAGGTAAACCCTTGCGCCAACTTGGTCGTTTTTGGTAATAAAATCCAAGACCACGTCTGCATTGCCATACCGTGCTTCCGGCGTGTCGTGGTATTCTACGCGCTGTATAATTTCCGGGGAAAGTGCAGCAATTTCAACGGCTGATACCTCCATTCCGTTAAGCAATGTCTTAACGCTTCCGCCACCGTTCAGTGTCAGGCTTTTTGTTAGTGGGTCAACATTAATCCTCGACAGGTTCATCTTGTCAAGCATAACCATAGCGTCAGGACTGTTTCTTTGAAATTCATTGGGGAAAATTCTCTTGCTTCCATTTTGAAAACTTATGCTGCTTCCCACAACGGTAACTTCGTCCAACGTAGTAAGACTGTCTTTAAGGAACATTGTCCCAATGTTCAGATCCTTTGTTATGCGGTCTATCTTTATTGTGTCAGTAGTATATCCGACATGTGATGCAACCACATAATAAAAATTGTTTTTTGCGAGATTTGATAATGAAAACATTCCTTTCTGTGTTTGTACGGCAGAGACAACCGTATGGCTTTTGGTGTACAGCTCTACATTGGATTCAAGGGTGTCACCATTCTCGATGAGGACTTTTCCAATAATAGAATACTGCGCATTTATGTTGCTAAATGTGCAAACCATGAACGCGAACAAAAATAGTCTTTGCATATAGATTATATTAAAATTTCAGATAGAAGGTGTTTTAATCCTCAGTTTATCCAAATGTAAACAAATACATTTTTCTATTACTCCGTTATCTTTGTAGAGTGAGCAAATGTCAAAATTCCCATTGTCAAACATATTCTTGATTCGATAAAAGGCGCATCCTCCCATGCAAATAGGTATAAATTCGCAATCCTTACATTTTTCATCTTCAAAACAATTGGCTGATAATACATATTTTCGTATTAAATCTTTGTTTTTGAAGTCTTGATCGTTAATATAACCAATTATTTTCTTGCTATCTCCAAGTTCATTCCAACATTTATATAACTCTCCTAAAGGACCAATTAAAAAGGAGTTTAGATGAGTTGCCGAACACCCTTTACCTTGTAAAACAGGATAGAAATTGACGGCTTCTGTTAATCCATAAAACAAATCTCGAACGTCATCGTGTAATAAAGATTGACATCCCATACATTTGTTTACAGTGTCTTCTATTCGTAATATGCCTGGATATATTGTTATATTTGGATAAGAACTCCATTTTTCAAGCAACTCATTTCTGATATTCTCAAAATCTCCAACATTATCCTTGTCAAGATTAACGCGAACAGAAATTTGCGTACTAGGCATGCTTTTCAAAATACAGTCAATATTTCTAACTATTTTATCAAAAGTTCCCAACCCACTTTTTTTTAGTTTTCTCAAATTATCGTGACGTGGTTTATTGCCATCTAATGTGATTTGAATTGAGTTAAGTGGATATTTGGAAAAAAGAGAAAGCATCTTTTCATTTATCAAATATCCGTTTGTAACAAGGAAATGATGAGATATTTTAATATTTGGTATCTCGATACTAATTCTATTCAGAATTTTTTCTATAATATCTATTGCCATTAACGGCTCTCCCCCATACCATGTAATATATAGATATTCAAGATGTTTGTAACGTTTTATAAAAAGAATTATATTTTCAATTACGGCATCAGACATTCTTATGGGTCTTTTGTTCTCTTCAAAACAATAAGGACAATTAAAGTTACAATCGCTTGTTGGTGCTATTGTTAAAAGTAGTTTTTGATGGGAGAAAACTTCCATAAAATAATCCATCTTTATTTTACGGTAATAATTGGTTTCTTCTTCAACAGTGGTAATGATATTGACTGTTTTCAATTTTTGGAAAATCTTCTCTGGAATACGGCTTATTGAAGAAGGATTTTTTTTACATTCGCAGACCGAGTCATAAATTTTACGACTCACTTTATGTAGAGAATTGTTGTTTGACAAATAAAAATAAGCTTTTTCATCTGATGATAAAAAAGGAATGCAATACTTAGAAATAATAAAATCACTCATATTTAAGAATATATAAAAAGCCATATCAAATCAACAGGACTAAATCCAACTAATTCGATATGGCTAATAAAGATTATCCAAATTGTAATTGTCTTATTGTTGAATGTGCACTATTACTATTTGCAGACCCACAAGTGCAATCAGAAGGAGCTGCAATCTTGTTACTGTTTGCTGATCCACAAGTACAATCGTTACTACCGTGTTCTGTTTGTTCCGTATTGCTATTTCCCGAGCCACAATTGCAATCATTCATGTTGTTAGAAAGACCTCCATGCAACATTCCCATTAAGTTAGAATCTAAATTTTCAATTCCATCAATAATGGTGATAAAATCATTTTCTATCATAGATAGTAGTGTTTATATAATTCTACTCATGTCGCTTTTCGAATCCGCGTCCTTTATTTCATACAGTTTCCCGAGTTATTCGGTAGGAATTACTGCATTGCAGATAACTGCAACTTCCAAGCTAATAGCTTGTGTTTTTTATTTTTTCTAAATGCAAGTTATTCTTTAATTCTTATTCCGTTCTCTTTTGTTTTTTACAAACTCCTTGCAAGGGACTTCATAAATACAGAGGCTAACTATCATACAGATAGAAGCACTGTTCCATACGAGAACCTTCCACTTTCCGGTACAAGAAGAAGTATCTTGTTTCCACGTTTAATTTCTTTTGTCCTTATGAGTTCTTCCAATCCGACATAAATGGCAGCCGAACCGATGTTGCCTACAGAAGTAAGGTTTGTAAACCACTTCTCTTTTGTCAGAGCAATGTTACGAGCAGCAATTTCGTCATTTAATTTCTCATAGAAAAACATTGATGATACATGAGGTATAATATAGTCTATCTCTTCTGCTTTTACATGATGTTTGGCAAGTACGGTTTCGATATGGTCTACCCAGTACTTGATGATGTATTTCTTTAGCTGCCGAATGTCCTGTTTGCCAACAAGCACGGCACGTTCCTTAATCTCATTAGGAGAGAACTCCTTCCAACTTTTGAGCCGCCCATCTTCTTGCAACTCTGATGCCATGAACATACAGGTAGGTAGTTCGTTGGCATAGGAAGTCATATCGACCCATTCGATTTTGAGAGGACATATTCCTTCGGGATGATCTTGCACCAATACCGCTCCTGCACCATCAGAAAGCATAAATCGCATAAAATCCTTCTCAAAAGCCATATAAGGGTCTTTGTCAGGATTGTCATGTGTAGCTTCATACTCCGGGTCATAAAATTTGGATACCAATGCAGGTGAAGTTAATTCTGATGCCACGCATACAGCTTTTTGATGCAGTCCTGCAAGAATATTGCTATAGCATATTTTCAATGCCTGCAATGAGGTAAGGCATACACCTGCAGAGGAAAATATTTCCATAGGATAGTTGGCTAATTCTCCATGAACCATAGACGCATGGGAAGGAAGCAATTGATCGGGTGTGCTTGTCCCACAAGCCAAAAGGGTCAAGTCGTCAGGAATATTTCCATTTTCAAACAGCCCACATACGGCTTCTTTTGCCAATTCTGCATTCGAGTGTGTTAGGCTTTGATTTTTGTCCAACCCGTAATATCTCGTTTTGATGCCATTTTGTCTAAGGACAATGGAACGAACCCTTGACGGATTTCCACCAATTTTTCCGATATAGTCTTCCATATCCTCATTGGCGATGGGAGAATTAGGAAGATATGCCGATACGCTATTGATATATGCTGCTTTTTCCATAGGAATATTATTTGGTTATTAAATAGTATATTGTGTATATTTGCTCTTTCAATTCGGAAATAGAAAGTTGGCTGCTCAATGCACTTCTGTATGACAATCCAAGATATATATTTCTAATGGAAGATATAATCTTTTCTGTTTCCACAGTTTGAGTAATCTCTCCTTTCTGTTTGGCAAGCTCTATCACCTCTTTCCACTCAAGGCTCTTTCTTTTCTCGTATTCTTGAAATTTCTCTTTCCAATCCGGATAGTTGTCTTTCAGATACAAGATAAATGACATGAAATTGGCAGGAGTGACTGTGCCTTTTGTCATTATAAAAAATGATTTCATACGGCGACCGATGTTTTCTACACGATTATCAATGAAGTCCTTTAATGGTGTAGAGCTTGTAAGTTCAAGAAAGTCTGTAGCATCATTTGTCAAGAATTCAAATACAAACCTATCAACGGCATGATTGAATATATCCTCCTTATTCTTGAAGTGATGGAACATATTGCCACGAGAAATGCCAGTAGCTTCCACTAAATCCGAAAATGATACTGCTGCATAACCTTTTTTCAGAAACAGCCTGAACGATTCATTAAGGATAATGTCCCTTTTGCTTATGCTTTCTTTATCTATTTGTTTTTCCATTATTTCATTATACTAGAATTAGAACAGAACGTTTGTTCTGTGTTTATAAGTGCAATATTATGCAAATTATTTCAATCTGCCAAATTTTGGTTCTTCCGTTAAATGGATAGATTTGTACAATAATTAACTTTTACGGGTAAACAGATTCGCCACCTAATAAGGCAACAACAGAAAATATAACTAACTAAAAATGAGGATAGTAGAAATGGCGAGAAATGATATTAAAAATTCATCCTTACTAAAAACAAAATTCCTCATCTACGCATTTAACGGAAGAACCCAAATTTTTCGGAGGATTTTTCTCCAAAAAGTTTCATTTTTCTTATTTTGCAATGCAAAAGAGTTGATTCTGGGTATTTTTTGCAGGCTTAATAATTAGGCTGAAAATCCCGTCAAATTCCTCCCATTAGACTTTGTATGTGATTATTTTTTAGGTGTGTTTCCTATTTATTTCCGTAAAAGCACACTGTTTTCATCAGAAAAGCATTATCTTTGCACAATCAATTTAAGTGTTCTTTGAGGCATTGCAGAATAAAGAAGGAGAAAGAAACTCGCTCGTTTCCAAGTCGTAACCCATTTATCCATTATTCATTCTTATTTTATTGGTTATCTGAAAGATACAAATATCTTGAATCTTTTTCTGGCGTAGTCTGTTGCGATAAGCATTTTTGCCTTTTCCTCCGTTTCCGAGAGCTTTTCGCGTCCCAATATCGTGGCGTCGCCCGACTTGGCAAATTCCATGAGTTTTTTGATAAAGACTTCTTGGTCGGGTGTGGGCGGGATGTTGTGCAGTATCTCATGCTTGTCAGGACGGATAACGCCCACATCCTCCGCCGTGCGGTAATCGGTGATTTCGTTGTAAAACGCCGCCAGCTCCGGCACCTTGATGAAATACCGGAAACGCTCTTTCTGAATGATGTTGTTCGTTACGGAGAACTCGAAGTCGGTGGTCTTCTTCGCAAAAATGGCCGCCCACGCGTCAAAGCAGCGGATGTCCTGCCGTTCGAGTTCCTTGGGACGCAGATACTTGAAGAGCAGGTAGAGTTCGGTGAGCGAGTTGGAAATGGTCGTTCCCGAAAGGAACGTCGCCCCCAAGTCTTTACCTGACCTCTCTTGAATGGTACGGATGGCAAAGAGCAGGTTGAGCGCTTTCTGGCTGCCCTCGCTGTTGCCCAGTCCCGCCACACGGTCATGTCGGGTGTTGAACATCAGGTTCTTGAACTGATGGCTCTCGTCGACGAAGATGTGGTCAATGCCCATCTGCGCGAAGTCTGCCACGTCGTCCTTACGGCTGTTGATTTCATGCTCTATCTTTTCGAGCTTCGCCAGTAGGTTGTGCTTGCGTTTTTCCAAACCTTTGAGCATCGAAACAGAAATGTTCCGTCCCTGCCCACGCAACACATCGAGGTTTTCCTCCACCGTGTCGAGTTCTTCTTGCAGGATGTTCTGCCGTATCTCCACCGACTGCGGTATCTTGCCGAACTGGTCGTGGCTCATGATGATGCAGTCGTAGTCGTTGTTGCGGATATTATTGAAAAAGCGTACACGGTTCTGCGTAGAAAAATCCTTTTCGGAGGCATAGAGGATACGGGCTTGGGGATAGGCAGTCCGGTACGTTGCAGCTATCTCTGCCACGTTCGCCTTCAGTCCGATAATCATCGGCTTGTGGGCGAGCGAGAGGCGTTTCATCTCATGGGCGGCGATGCACATGATGAGCGTTTTTCCTGTTCCGACCTCGTGGTCGGCAATGCCGCCCCCGTTCTGCTTGAGCATCCAGATGCAGTCCTTCTGACTGGGATAGACGGCAGAGATGCCATACTTGCCGCCGAGTGCCTTGAGGTCGAGGTCGGGGAAGGTCTGGTGCGAGCCGTCGTACTTCGGCCGTACAAAACAGTTGAACTTGCGGTTGTAGAGGTCGGTGAGCCTGTCCTTGAACTCTTTCGACTGCGCTTCCAGCCATTCGGTAAAACCGTTTCTTATCTCGTCGATCTTGGCGTTGGCCAGCTGTATCTTCTCGGCATCGCGCACCTTGATGTCGTTGCCGTTCTCATCCTTGCCGACACACTTCATCATGTTGGGCACGGTGTTGTGCAGGGCATGTTTTAAAAGCGACATGCCGTCGTAGCTGCGGTAATAGCCCTTGACGCAGAATTCCTCGTAGATTTTCACGTTCGTACGGGTGTTGCTTACCGAGAACTCATCGAGCGAGGGCGAGTAGGCAATTTTGACCTCCGTCTCATACAAGTGGGACATGTAGGCGGCAAACACGCCCGTGGGTATCCACCGCTCCCCGAAATTAAAGTCGAGGTCAGCAAAGGGTATCTGTTCGGGAACGGCCTCTTCCAATGCGGCGAGGGCTTCGTCCACCCGGCTGTCCGCTTCCGTATGTACCTGCTGCCACTGCCGGATATCTTCTATCTTGGCGATGACATTACCCGCCACGAAACGGTCTTTGATTTCATAGCCGCCGACGAGCGGATTGAAGAAGACACGCCCTTTGAGCGCCGTGAGCAGTTCCTCCTCGCTACTGCCCGTCAGCTCCTGCATATAGCCGAGTTCCACACTGCCGTAGCGATTGAGTGAAAGGGAGAGGGCTTCCTCCGGACTATCGGTATGCTCTGTCTGCAGTACGGAGAACGACACGGGATGCATAAAGATGTCCGACTTGACCAGCCGTCCCTTTTCCTCGCGTTCGATGGCAAGGAGGTTGCGACCTCCTGCGTCCATGAGCACCAGCCCCACGTTCTGCGGGGCGTTGAGGGCACCGTAACGCATGACGAACTCGTCGTAGTAGGTGTTCAGGTTCGAGCGAAGCGTGGCATTTTCTTCTTGCCGTTCGGCTTCATAGGCATACAACTTTTCGTAGGTGTCGCGGACATGGATGTAGGCCTGCGCCTTTTCTTTGGACAGAAGAGGTAGATCGAGCGGAGAGAAGACCGCACCATAGGGTGTGAGGTCTTTGAGTATGCCGACCTGATTGCCATAGTCCAAGGAATACTCCTCCACAAGTGTACCCTCCTTGTAATGGGGTTGCAGTTTTTGTGTCAGCACACGGGGCACGAACATTTCTTCTTTTGAAGGTGTCAAAGTAGGAATGTCCGATATGGAAGTAGATACCTGCGTAGTCTCTTCCTTTTTATTTTTCTCTTCCTCAACATTCTCTTTCTCTGTACGCTCCCTTGATACAATGGCATCCTTATCCATCTGCACTTCCTGCCTACCTTCCTGTAAGGCTCTTGCCCGCTGTTCGGGTGTCATGTCCATCATCACCTCATAAAAGCCGTTGATGGGCGGATTGGTCTCCCAGTCAAGTTCGGCATAGAGGTCGTTTGCTTCCGACTTCTTCGGTGCGGCATCGAACAGGCTTCGTTCCTTGGGCTTGTTCTTTATCGTTTTCTCTTTTGCTTTTGGCTTTGTCTTCATTTTCTCCGCTTTCTCCCTTTTCTGTTTCTTGCCCGTTGTAGCCTGTTTTTGTTCCGTTACGGTAAACTCCCAAAGGTCGAACAAGGTCAGCACGGGATTGGGGGAACCTGCCTGCTGTGGTTGACTTTCTCTGACGGTTTCAGAAGAAGCCTTCTCTTTTTCACTGGTTTGTGTTTGAACGGGAGAAACAGAAGTCTTCTGTACAGAAGCCCCCTGCAAAGATATATTCTGCGTCTTCTCTTCAATCTTCACTTCCTGCCCATATCGATGCAAGTCCAATCGCATTTGCATATCCTGCGACAGTATTCCGCGCAGGTCACGGGCGATACCCTCCACGCCGCCCTCGTGCAGGTAGACCATCGCAGGTTTTCCGTAAAGGTCGGTGGAGCGCTTTTCTTCTGTATGTACGATGCGGTTGGGATGGCGGAGGAAATACGCATTCGTCGGGATGCCATTTTGGTTGTCTCTCGTAGGCTCAGCCAGCAGCTTTTCGTCATCCGAAAGTTCCTCCTTGCCGACATGCTTCTGCAAGACGAGCAGGTCGCAGCCAGCCTCCGTACCTGCATTCTCAGTAAAAAGGTTGTTGGGCATGCGCACGGTAGAGAGCAGGTCGGCTTGGTCCAGCATCAACCGGCGCACGGCACTGTTGCTGTCTGCATTCAGCACGCCCTGCGGAACGAGGAGCGCGACGATGCCGCCGTCTCTCACCATATCGAGTGTTTTCAGGCAGAAGTAATCGTGTATCTTCTTGGCAGCCGTCCTGCGCACCGCCGAGCCTTTCTCGAACTGTGCATCGAACACGGCAACATCGCCGAAGGGAACGTTTGAGACAGCCACATCGAAGTATTCCTCGAAAGGCTTTTCTATCCGCTCAAAACCTTCGATGCGCACCCGCTGTCCGGGATAAAGATGCGAAAGTATCTTGCCCGTCAGCAGGTCTTTCTCGAACGCCATGACCTCTGCCTGCGGGTTGTCCCTTAAAAAGGCGTCCACAAATGCACCGCGACCGGCGGAGGGTTCCAATACACGAAGAGGGGCAATGCCGTTCTCTTTAAGCACGCCACTGATGGTCTCCGTCACCTCGACAGGCGTATAGAACGCCGTGAGCACGGAGGATTTCAGGCTATCCATGTATCGCTTGTATGTCCGTTCATCGGCACTGTTCTCACGGATCAGCCGGTGCAGTTCCGCCGTGGGCGCAAAGAGGTCGAGGTCGGACTTTGTCCACTGCGCAGCGTCCGCCAGACTGCCGGCGGGATTGAGAATGCACTTCAATCCGCCGAAACCGCAATAACGCTCCAACGCCTGCCGCTCTTCGGCAGTGGGCATGCGCTGTTCTCTGTCCAAGGCAAAGGCGGTGCGTATCGCCTCAATGTTGCCTGCGAGTTTTGCTTTCCTGTTAAATGCCATGACATTCGAGATAAAGTACGACCATTCCCGTGATTTCGGTGTAAAGACTCTCCTCCGTGCGTTCGCTCTGCGTGCACAGCTGCCTTACCTGCGGCAGCAACGCCTCGGTGGTTGCCTCGCGGGCTTCCAAAGGCACTTCGCCCTCGAACTCGTTTTCGAGCACGTCCGTAAGCAGCGCATAAGCCGAGCGGTGCAGCCCGTCGAGCAAAGCCCCCATCGCCAGTTCCTGTGCGCCGTCAACGGAATAGCCCTCGCACCGTGCCCGTCTGAACGTTTCAGCAGCAAGGGTGGCACGACTGTTGATAAAATCGGCATCCGAGGCCTGTTCAAACCGGTTCTCTTGAAGATAGTGTCGCAGGTAGAGTCCGTAATAGGACAGCTCCTGCCCATTGTCTGATTGTTTCATGATGCTGTTTGTTTAGTTGGTTTCCGTTTGCTTCCCTATAGATAAAGCTGTTGCTTTCCTACTGCACTCCTCATAGCTCTTCTACTGATGCTTCCGAATTATCCTCGTGATGAGAAATATTTCTCTACACGATGAGACGAAATTATCTTCACGATGATAAATATTTCTCATCACGAGGATAATTCGACAGACTCGGTTGCTCTTGCATTGCACTCCCTATTGGAATGGTCTTGAAGAGATACGGGAAAGATGAGCATTCCCATAATGGAAAGTAAAAAGGGAAGAAAACGGGGACATGTACAAAAGGCACCCGGTGTCCCCACCGAGTGCCAACCACTAAATCCACAGTAAAGTAATAAAACAGTCATCTAAAGAAAGAAAACGCTTTATGAACTGTGAACAGTGGCAAAAGTACGCATTATTTTCCGTTTTTCCTACCCTTTGACTTGTTTTTTGTATCATCGAAGATGAACTTTACTCTAAACTCCTCGTCAAAGGCAAGGGCAGCATCGAAGGATTTGCCCTGCTTGCTCTTGAAACCGTGCAGCACGGCGGTACGCCCCTCGGTGAGCAGGTCGGTGATTTCCTTGTCGGAGAGCAGCTTACCCGCCACCTGCCGGAAGACAGGCAGGGCGCACGCTTCGTTGTCGCACTTGACCACCTTGGCGTAGAAACGCATGCTGCCCTTGCCGCATTTGGGACAGGCAAAAGTGGTCTCACGGGCGCGGAAAAGCTTTTCCGAGGCGAGCAGGTCGGCGGTTATCCGGCGTGTATAGGCTTCTATCTCGGCATTGAAGTCGGCGGAGGCTTTCTCGCCCCGTTCTATACGTGCGAGCTCGGCCTCCCATCTGCCCGTCATCTCCACATTGGCGATATCCATGCCCTTGACGATGGAATAGAGTGCAAGTCCCTTTTCCGTGGGCACGAGCGTCTTTTTCACACGCACCATGTATTCGCGTTTGAGCAGCGTCTCGATGATGGCGGCGCGGGTGGCAGGCGTACCGATGCCGCAATCCTTGATGGCCTGTCGCAGGGTGTCGTCTTCAATCTCCTTTCCTGCCGTTTGCGTTCCGCGAAATCCGGCTGCACTCGGCATACCCGAACAAGTTCGCGTCTGCTCTCGTTGGCACGGATTTTCCATTGCGGCAAGTAATGTCGCTTCGGTGTGGAGCGGTTTGGGCTTGGTCTTTCCCTCGGTGATGGAGCAGGCGGAAAGGGACAGCACGTCGCCCTCCTTCCAGTCGGGCAGCAACGTGTCGCCGTCCGTATCGCCACAGACACCGCGCCAGCCCGACTGACGGATGATGCTACCCTTAACTGTGAACGCCGTGTCGCAGCACTTCTCGCCATCGCATGTCAATACGTTCGCCCTGACGGTGGTGACTTCCTTGATGCAGGGTGCAGAGAAGGCTTCGACCATCCGTGTGGCAATCATGCGGTAGACGGTCAGCTCGTCCTTGTAGATGCCGATGGGGTGCAGTCCCGTGGTGAGCAGGGCATGGTGGTCGGTCACCTTGCCCACATCCACGCTGCGATGGGCGAGCGTATCTATATGGCTGACATGACTTCCCAACTGTTCGTCGCGTTGCAGCTTTTCGAGCAGCTTGGGGATGGTCTCGAAAACATCGTCGGGAATATAGCGGCTACTCGTGCGGGGATAGGTGATGAGCTTGGCTTCGTAGAGTTTTTGGGCGATGGCGAGCGTCTGCTCCGCCGTGAGTCCGTAGCGACTGTTGGCTTCCTTTTGCAGCGTGGTGAGGTCGTAGAGCAAGGGCGGCTCTTCGGTCTTCTGCTTACGCTCTACCTGTACGATACGGACTTCTTTGCATGTTTCCTTGATGCGTTTATAAAGGCCGTTTGCCGTATCGCCGTCCTTCCATTTTTCCTCGGAGGTGAACTTCACCACGTCTTTCCCTTCGCCTTTCACGGCAAGATGGAGCTGCCAGAAGGCTTCAGGCTTAAAACGTCTGTTCTCCCAATAGCGGGCGCAGACCATCGCCAGCGTGGGCGTCTGCACACGACCGACGGAGTAGGTGCCCCGACCGGCGGCAAGACTGAGTGCCTGCGTGCCGTTGATGCCCACGAGCCAGTCGGCTTCGCTGCGGGCGCGGGCGGCAAGGTAGAGGTTGTCGTAGTCTGCTCCATTACGCAGGTTATTGAGTCCCTCGCGGATGGCCTTGTCGGTCAGCGAGCTGATCCACAGGCGGTCGAAAGGCGTGTGGCAGTCGATGTATTGGTAGAGATAGCGGAAGATGAGTTCGCCTTCGCGTCCGGCATCAGTCGCCACGATGATGCGTTCGCTCTCTTCAAAGAGCCGCCTGATGATGTCGATTTGTTTGAGCACGCCGCTGTCAGGTCTGTTACCTTTCTCCGTCTTTTCTGCTCTGGCGACAAGCTTGAACACATCGGGGATGACAGGCAGGGCGTCGCGGTTAAAGCCTTTTATGCCGTAGGCTTCGGGCAGGGCGAGCTGCACAAGGTGTCCGAATGCCCACGTCACGGCATAGCCGTTGCCCGTGAAATAACCTTCTTCCCGTTTGCGGGCGTCCACCACGCGGGCTATCTCGCGGGCGACGCTCGGCTTTTCTGCAATGATTGTCTTCATTTTGTTTTCTTTTTATTGTTGATGTTGTTTCTTGATGATGGATACTGTATTGGATATTAGTGGTCGGCACCGGGGCTACATGCGGATGCCCTTGGCTTTCTTGGGTTCATTCTTCTGCTGCTGTGCCTGCTGTTCGTTTTTCGGGGCGACCTGTCCTTTCTCGATGGGCTGCTGTATGTGCTTGGTCGCCTCGTTGGTCTTGCCCTCGTTGTTGACAGCTACCTGCACGCGGCTTTCATTGGATGGGGTGACGGTCTGTGCGAGGTCTGGATTTTGGTTGTGGGTAAAGGGACGGCCTTTATCGTAGTTGAACTTGAGGTACATCGTGCAGGGCTGCCCTTTCTTGTCGAGTACGTTCTCCAACTTGACGGCCTTGCCTTGGCAGTAATCCTTCTTCTGTTCGTCGCTGAACTGAATGTTCTTCCACTTGCCGATGGGGCGTATCTTGCCGTCATCGGTCGTCCAACGGTTCTCGCGCTGCTTGGGACTTTCGCTTTTCTGTCCCTGTGTGGTGTTGCCGTCCTGCCGTTGCTGTTTTCTCGGGCTGCGCCCGCTGCCGGGAACGAACTCGATGCCGCGTTGTTCGGCATTCATTTGCAGGGTGACGGTGAATTTGCGACCGTTCTCCAATTCAATCTCCTTGCCTTTGAGCGGCGCACCTGTCAGCAGCAGGGCTTTCTCTGTTTCAGAGAGCACCGTCTTGCCGATGGTGTCGCGCATGCGCACCCGGTTGGCGGCGATGTCGGTCAGTTCGTTTGTCTGGCGGTCGATACTCACGAACGATGGTTTGAGCTCACCTGTTTCGGTGTTCGCAAGGTCTACGATACGCCCGAGGTTGCCCGTCTCTTTCAGGTTGCGCTTGTCCTCCTCGGTGAAACGGTGCCCCTTGTATTCGAGGTCGAGGTTGGGAGCGGTCTGCACCAAGTGCGGCACAAGGCGCACCGTACCGTCTTCCTGCACCTTGAAGGCAAGACGGGCGGCGGTCTCGAAGGTCTGCCCGTCGAACTTCGGAGCGACACTCACCAAGTCGGACTTGCCATAGTTGAGCATCCGTTTCAAATCGCCCGACTTCTCCAGCTCGTCGCGTTTGATGCCCCATTTCTCTTCCAGCTCCTGCCAGTTGATTTTACTCTCGTCGATGGGCTTGTAGGTACTTTCCTTTTTCTGACCGTTGCCGTCATTCGTTTTCTCTTGCCCGGCGGCACCTTGTGCTGCCTGCAGCTGTTCCTGTTTCTCTTTCATTTCTTCTGTGGGATTTGTGGGTTGTTGATTTTGCTGTTGACTTTGTTGTTGTTCTTCCTGTACTGCCTTATGATAAGGTGTCATGTCGATTTTGTGCGGGGCGAGCAGTTCGCGGTTGCCCTCGGGATTTTTGAGCAGGTCTTTCATCACTTCGATGAGTTTGTCCGCCTGCTCGGCCGCCACACGGTAGAAGCCGAAGCGAGAGGGCTCCTTGCACTGCCGCATGAAGTTGAGGAAGAAGTTGTCCAAGATGTCGCCCCCGCGGTCGAACTTCAGGAAGTCCTGAGCGTGCTCTGCTTTCGGAGGCACACGCTTGGGTGTTCCGTCACTGCCGAGGCCGGCGATGACACCGATCTCTCCCGTCTTCTCGTCGCGGACGAGCAAGACGTCCTGTTCTTTTGTTTTCTTTGCCATTTTTACTTACGTTTATTTTGTTGTTTATTCATTGATCGTTTGTTCATTCATTCATTCATCATAAGCCCTTATCATATTTTGAGTTGTTCCATTGTGTCCGATAGGTTTCCATCTGACGGTTTTATATACTTTTCGATAAAGTCATGCACTTCGTGGAACTTGTAATAGGTCTTATGATTCAGCAGAAGATAGTGAAGTGCTCCCGAACTACGGTAACGCTGCAAGGTCCGTTTGCTGACGTGAAGGAGGTCGCACAGGTCTTGGTTGTCCAACAGATGCTCACACTCTTCTTGATGCGAAGCATGCAGTTCCTCATCAATCTTATGCACGATCAACTCCAATTCTTTGTCCTGTCTGTTGAGGTGTCCCGAGATGTCTCGCATCATTTCCAAAAGCCTCGTGTCATAGTCTCTGTTCCTCATATACAATCATTTAGGTGAGACTTTACCTGTACGCAGGTTGAAGTGTTGTCGTAGTCCCTCGATGGTGGCAGGATCGCCCTTGAGACGTCCCTCATCGATGATGCGCCCGACTTCGCTGGCGGAATAGAGATACTTGCCGCGCAGGATGACGAAGTCGATACGCTTCTCGCTGCGCAGGCGTTGCAGGGTTCGGGTACTGATATGCAGGATTTCCGCTGCTTCACGGGTGTTAAGCAGGGTGTCGGGAATCCCTTGCACACTTCGGGTTGCCTCCAGTCTTTCAATATGAGAGGCAATGCTTTCGATGCGGCCCATCAGCTGCTGATAGGCGACGCTTTCTATTGTGATTACTTCCATATTCATCATTTTAGTGAACTTATACCTGAATTGTCGGATAGACTGTGGCAACGTCTCCCAAGCATTTTTTGCAGGTCACTTTCCCTGTAAAGGATTTTCCCGCCTAAACGGAAAAAGGGAAGGTTGCCGCTGTGCCGGTACTCCTGCAGGGTTCTGCGACTGACCCGCAGCAGTGCCGATACGTCCCTGTCGGTGAGATACCGCTCGCCGTTGAGCGTCGGGCGGCAGTTCCTAAGAAAAGATGATAGTCCCTTATGAATATTCTCGAAAGAGTGGAGCAGGGAGAATATCGGTTCGTCTTGTTCGGTCAATACATTTTCTTTCATTTGTCTGTGGATATAGCGGTGTCATATTTTTTCTTGTTTATGGGTCTCTTCTTTGCAGCTTAGCAGAAAGTCCTCGATATCCTTTGCCTTGTAATAGAACTTACGTCCTATTTGGGCATAGTTCAGACGCCTACTGTTTCTGAGTGTCTGCAGGCGGCGGGGACTGATGTGCAACCGACGGCAGACGCCTTCACCGTCCAGCCAAGCATTCGCTGATTTTCCTTCGTTCATCGCACAGAGCGCGTTGACTTGTTTTTCCAAAGCAAGAGCATCCGATACGATCTTCTCGAATGTCTTTTTCTCAATGATAATTACTTCCATTTCTGTTTTGTTTAATGAATACATTACAAAATTATAGCATTATCTGCATTCTCGGTCTGTTTTGGTAGCTTGTGGCAGCTTGTGGCGTCGTTACGGAGACAAAAGAGACAACAAAATGACAGAAAACAACTCGGGCAGACAGTTTTTCTGGTGAAAACCGTCCGCCCGTTGTCGTTCCTTTTTATTTCTCGGATTTTGTTTCTTGAATAGCGTATTCGAATAGTGTGTGTCGTTATTCTTGTTTGTTCAGCATTCCAATCCGCTACTGATGCAAAGCATGAGAGAGGCTGCCTGCTTGTTATCCATCGTTATCCTTTTCGTTATCCATCTGCGAAACTTTGCCGCAAATCCCGTATGAAGATAAAAGGAAATGACAATGATGGCCTCCAAGGAATAGACCTCGGCAGCATAACCGTTTTCAAGAGGCATATATCTCGTGCTGTGGCAGGCCGGTATCGCGCTGTCTTTCAGCATGCGATTGATGGCTGCCCGTATTTCACCTCGTGTGGCGTAGAAGAGTTCCGCCAGTTCCCACTCGCTCATCCAGATGGCGGCACCCGTGATACAAAATTCATTCTCTTTCAAATAAATGATGTCTCGTTGTTTCATTGTTCGTTCCTCCTTTTTATATATATTGTTTGGATGTTGTCATAATAAAGACATTTTTATTTTTCGTACCATTACGCAAAAGTTTCCGAGGTGACGAATTCGCTGATGTCGGCAAGTTTCTCCGAGAGAACATTCATTTCCTTGTTCAGCTTCTCGTTGGTAATCTTGGCGTATATCTGTGTACTGGAGATACACTTGTGCCCCAATACGCTACTGACAGACTCGATAGGCATGCCGTTGGAAAGGCATACCACCGTTGCCATCGTGTGACGCGCCATGTGCCAAGTAATGTGTTTGTGGATGCAGCATTTCTTCATGACGGTACGTAGTATCATTTTGCAGGAATTATAGGACGGAACGGGAAAGACACGCCCGTCGTCGCACAGGCCTTTATATTTCTTCATGATTTGAAGGGGAATGTCGAGCAGGCGGACGTTTGTTTCCACACCTGTTTTCTGTCGATAGGTGTGTATCCACACACTGCCGTCGAGCGGGTTGGACACGATATTTTCCTCCCGAAGGTTCTTCAGGTCTATGTAAGCCAGTCCCGTGAAAGCACAGAAAAGGAACAGATCGCGGATGAATGTCCGTTTGAAGTTCATCTTCGGGGCGTTGATAAGCTGTCCGAGTTCTTCTTTGGTAAGGAATCCTTTTTCTGTTTCCTCTTTCGGCACACTGCAGTCAGGGAATGGATAACGCATCAGCCAGCCGTTTTCTACCGCCCTGTGCAGCAGCATGCGGACGGGACAGGAATATACCCAGACAGAGTTGCAATGCAGGTGTTTTTCTGCAAGCAGGTAAGTCTCAAAATCGGTGATGAATGTTGGTTGAATTTCTTTCAATGCAATGTCACTCACATGATAGCGTGATAGCAGGAAGTCCTTTAGGTGACTGTATACGGCATGGTATTTCGTCAATGTGCTTTTTGCTTTCATGCCGCAGTCGACTTTCTTGGCATAATCTTCCATGAAGTGGTCATAAATCTTTATGAGCGTCTGGCAGCGGTATTCCAAACCAAGGAAAACATTCCTGACTTTCTCGGCCGTGACAAAGCTGTCGCGCTCCATAATTTCCTGATAATGCCTCGTGATGGCTGCACGGAGTTTATCGAGTATCCGGTTGGTTTCCCGTGCCGTTACACTCTTGCCAACCGCACGACCACCCTTGATACCCCAGAGGTTTGAATCAATGGAGAGCTTGCAGCTGAACTGTGCCTGTGTTCCGTCCACGGTGATACGCCCCATGATAGGTGACGTACCGTCTTTCTTTACTTTGTCTTTCTTCAAATAGAAGATGACTGAAAATGTACTTCTCATTGCTTTTGTTCCTTTCGTTTGCAAAATTATTTACTGTGGAGCAGTTGTCCACTAAGCAAATCGAGGGGAACGCGGAATAAGAAACCGCTGGGTAGGAATTTTCGGCCTAACAGCCTATTTCAGAGCGAATTTCCTTGATTTTCCACCTGTCCATTCTTACCCTTGCAGGGGTTACGAATAGGAGACGGAACGCTGTCACAGTTTGGCATAAAGACCGTACATGTTTGGCTTTACGCTGCTTTCCAAAGTCCTTTTAAGTCCTTGATTGATAACTTTATCGCTTCATTTCTCCGTTTTTCATATTTTATATGTACTTTTAGGGGCTAAAAGTGCGTAATTGGGCATGAAAAAAATACGAGCAGGCAAACAAACTAGAAAGGCAAAATGGTACAAAATGTAGGTGTTGTTCTTGAAAATAGACAAAACATTGGGTGTTAAAGGTTATGAATAGTGGCTTTTTTTCTATTTTTTAGCTTATATTTTCGCTAGAACGAAGTGAAAATTAGAGCGGTATTGTAAAATAAAAAACAATAATTTAAGTTTTCGAGTTAGTGGGTTAGAGAGTTGATTAGTTGACTCATTTGGGTGCTATTGGATTTTCGTAAGTTGATAAACCAATGAGTTGATTTGTCTTGCACTTCGGACATGAAAGGAGTGCTTGTCTTGGCTTTACTACACTAAGTCAATAGAGTTCTCTCTATTTAGGGTAATTCAGTTAATTCCCTCTTAGGA
>NZ_KV815137.1:0-876 GCF_001814145.1 Prevotella sp. HMSC073D09
CCATGACCTATCCCGACGGGGAGGTGGTTACCTACGGCTACGATGCCGCGGGTCAGGTAACAAGCCTCAAGTCGGCCAAGCAGGGCAGGGAAGAGACGATAGTGGCGCAGGTGGGCTACGACAAGGACGGCCACACCATATACACGCGCATGGGCAACGGCACGGAAAGCACGTACGCCTACGACCGCCAGCGCGAACGGTTGCAGGGCATGCTGCTCACGGCCAACGGAGACAGCATCATGCAGACGCAATATAAATACGACCTCGTAGACAATATTTTGGGCGTTTCCAACGTTATTACACCAAAGGCGCCGAAGAAACCGAAAGGGCTCGGAGGCCCTGGCAGCACGGGCGGCCCCGATGCCGGCAAGGGAAAGGAGGAGAAACCGCTGGGCGGTGCGTTCAGCCACACGTACGCCTACGACGAGCTTAACCGGCTGGTGAAGGCCAGTGGCAAGGCCAAGGGCATAGGCTACGCCATGGACATGAGTTTCGGGCTGATGGGCGAGCCGCTCACCAAGGTGCAGCGCACCGACTCGGGTTCGGTTGCGGGCAGCTACGCGCTGGCCTACGAGTACGGCGACGCCGACCATCCCACCGCGCCCTCGCAGATTGGGCACGAACGTTACACCTACGACGCCAACGGCAACCCCACACTTGTTGAGGACGACAGCCTGAACACGGAGCGGCGCATGGCGTGGGACGAGGAGAACCGCCTCATGGCCCTGTCGGACAACGGCAAGACCAGCCGCTACACCTACAACGCCGTGGGCGAGCGCGTCGTGAAGAGCCACGGCTATCTTGAGGGCGTGTACGTCAACGGCGCACCGCAAGGCCTCACCTTCCACGAGACGGAGGACTACACCATCTATCCCG
>NZ_KV815138.1:0-1057 GCF_001814145.1 Prevotella sp. HMSC073D09
ACCTTCGCGAGAATCGATTTTTTGCGGCAAGGTAAGCGGTTGGTGGACAAAAAAGCCACTTTTTGTGTTAAATTTCTTACTAAAAACTATACAAAATGGTTGCGCCGCATACATGTACATGGGCAACGGCACGTAGCCCCCACAGGCTTACAACCGCCAACGCAAACGGATGCAGGGCATGCAGCTCATGGCCAACGGGGGCAGCATCATGGAAACGCAGGAGTAATCTTGACTTTGGATCTGTGTTGTTTAGCGTAAAAGCATTTTTTGGATTACCAGTTACTCCTTACTCCTTTACTCCTTACTACCTGCTGTTTGGCGTAAAAGCATTTTTTGGATTATCAGTAGGTTATGTTCCAAACCTAATCTCCCTTTATGGTGTTTTGTAAGGATTTCGGGCGTTTTTGCCAGTTTTTAGTAAAGGCCTATCTATGCAAAATATTTCTATTTGTAAGATATTTTTTCGCAAAAAATATTGCTTGTTCCAAAAGAATGATTAAATTTGCGGAAGAATGAGGAACCTCAGTCACTTAGAAACATTAATAACAAAAAAGTTAGACTGTTATGGGCACAAAATTTAATTTACTTATTCTTTTTATCGTCTCCTGTCTTTCGCTAAGTGCTCAGGAGAGCGCTTTCAATGCCGGTGTCCGCTTGGGCGGCGGTTATAGTGTCAACAGTCATGTAGACAAAATATTAGTGAGCGAGGGTTATTACGCCAATTATTCGTTCGACAACAAAGGGCAGTTCGTGCCAAGTGCCGAGCTGTTTTTCCTTTACAGGCAGCCTGCAAGCCTTTGGGGCGTTGAAGCGGGCATTGCCTATTATAACAAAACGGCGCGGGTGCGTTACGAGGACAAGAACGAATTGAACTACACGCTCTCCACCCGTTATCACCATTTGGGGCTTGCCGCTTATTTCAATCTCTATCCTTTTAAGGCAAAAAACTCGCTGCACGTATCATTGGGCGGGCGGATAGGCGCGAACCTCTCTCCAAGCAATCTAACTTATGCGGGTAATCAGGAGGATGCGAAGTTCTCGGCGTTGGGTTATCCCA
>NZ_KV815139.1:0-18276 GCF_001814145.1 Prevotella sp. HMSC073D09
TTTATGGCCTATATTTTCGCTAGAATGGAGCGAAGATTAGAGTGATATTGTAAAATAAAAAATAACAATTTAAGATTTTAAGATTTTGAGTTGATGAGTTTGTGAGTTTGTGGGTTTGTGAATTTTCCAGTTTGTAAGTTGATGTGTTCGGGATTTATTGGGCTTTCGTGAGTTTATAAGCCAGTAAGTTTATTTGTCCTGCACTTCGTATTTGAGAGGAGTGTTTATCTAGGTTCATAGCACAAAGACAAAATACTCCTCTCAATTTGTAGAGATTTTAAAAAGTCTAGATAACTTCGATGTCTTCTATATCACCAACGTACGCTTACTAAATCACCAACGTACGCTTACCAACCAATGTCGTCCTTTATTCAGACTTAAATCGACGAAGGAGTAGGGTGTTGGCGTTGGGCGAATAGAACGTCCACGCTGGGGTTACAAGGCGTGTGCCATTGGAAGAGGGGCTGAACCACTGGGGAAAAATCTCTATTTCTTGTGCAGGCATGAAACTTTGAGCCAATAATACCACGCGTTCTCCTTTCTCGTTCTCGGCCACATCTACCACCATCTCGGCGTGTCCAGGAAAACCGCCCTTAATTATCACGTCGCCAGCCTGAATATCTGCTGCCCAACAGCGGCCAATGGGTTTGAGTTCTTGGCTTAACGAGGCCGTGCCTGCATACTGAAACACGAGGTTGAGGTACTTTCGAAACGATTGGTAGCCATAGTCGGCCTTCTGTGTTTTTACCCAAGCTTTGTTGTTGCGTATGCGATAACCTTGCGCCCACTTGGCATATTCGGCCTTAAAGCCGTTGGTAAAGTTGAAGTTTATTTTGGCGTATTGCCGCGTTTTCCATAGATACGAGGCCCGAAGAAAGATAATGGCATCGGCACATTGCTCGTTAGCGTTTTTGCCAAAGTCCATATCTACAACTACTCCTGCGTATTTTCGCTCTTTTACCTGTCCGTTATAGTAGTGCAAATCGCTCCCCGCGGGCTTCAAAGGCAGGTTTCTAAGGAAGTGCGCAAAGCTGCCTTCGGTCACGTCTACTCGCTTGTAGCCTTGCGGAGCAGGAATGCGTGCTGCTAGATTGTTGGCCACTAGCCGTTTTTCTTGCCCTGTTTTGGCTTGTACGGGCTTGTTGTTGGTTTGCGCGTTACAAGCAGTCAGTGCGGTTAAGGCTGCGATTATCAGCAGCGTTAGGGTTCTAGTATGTTGCATAATGCGGAGTTCTTGGTGATGAGCAGGCGAATGGCATGCCTGATATTGTTTGACATAACGCATGCATCGCGTTTTTATTGTTCGGGTTTGGGGTGCTTTGGGTGTTCATGCTTCTTTTGAATAAGGCAGGGCAAAGAAAGGAATGAAGCCACTTGAGGGTAGGAAGGTTTGTGTGTGGAGTGGGGGCTAAACACCGCACTCAAGCTATTTGTGCAAGCAAAAGTGTGTAATGACCTATTTTTAAAGGCCAATGTTTCCCAACAGCTTTTGCAGCAGGTTTCCGCCTGTTCGTACGATATGGAAGTCCACTGCTTGGTTTTCAATTGCTTTAATCTCTTTCGTGTTGAAGCGACAAAGTGCCTTTTGGCGTTCCAGAGTGTCGCGTGCGGCCGACAAGTCTAATATCTGTCCTTTCAATGATGCATTGGGTGCTTGCAGATGGATGGGCAAGCTGTGGGCTTGAAGCATCCGCTTGTCTTCAAATTTCAGCAGAAGGGTTAGGTCTGTGCTGTCTTTCGAACCTTGCAGTTCAGCATGATTCACGATAGCGATGCCCGTGTACACTTGTCTATAAGGCAGGAAATAGGCCACGGTAAAAAGGCAAAGCAGCACCAAGGCAATGGTGGCGATGCCATAACGAACAAGCGAAGAGGGTATCTGGCCTACGATGCTGCGCACCTTTTCACTGCGAAGCTCAAAGCTTCGTTCTTGTTTTTTCTCGTCTTCCATATCAGTTTCCCAGTTCTAGTTGGTTCTTTACAAGTGCAAAATATTTGCCGCGCTTGGCGGTAAGTTCTTCATGTGTGCCCACTTCCACAATCTTTCCTGCGTCCAACACCACGATTTGGTCGGCATCTCGCACGGTAGACAGTCGGTGGGCCACCACAACGACGGTCTTGCCCTTGTAAAACTCGGCAAGGTTTTCGGTAATGGCACGTTCGTTGTTGGCATCGAGCGCATTGGTGGCTTCATCGAGAAACACGAACATGGGATTTTTGTACACCACTCGGGCAATGAGTATGCGTTGGCGTTGTCCTTGGCTGATGCCTTGCCCGTCTTGTCCAATCATGGTGTTGTAACCCAGTGGCAGTGCCTCTATGTAATCGGCGATGTTGGCCACGCGTGCGGCTTGGCGTATGCGTTCAATGTCGGGTTCGTCGTCGCTGATGGCGATATTCCTCGCAATGGTGTCTGAAAATAGGTAGCCTTCTTGCATCACTGCGCCGCATTGACTGCGCCACCAGCCCAGGTTAAACTCGCTTAACAGCGTGTCGCCCACCCGAATGCTGCCAGACAAGGGTTCGTAAAAGCCTAGGAGCAGCTTAACCAGCGTGGTTTTGCCGCTGCCGCTCGCTCCCACAATGGCCGTCACTTTGCCGTTAGGAATGGAGAGATTGATGTCGGCCAATATGTCGCGCGGGCTGTATAGGTCGTATTTAAAAGAGAGGGCATCTATCATAATCGAGTGGGCGGCGGGTGTTTCGGCAGCGTAGTCGCTATTTGTGCGCGTGGCATTCTCTTCATTTGTCTCGGTATGAATTTCATTCATGCGGTCGAGACTGATGCTTACGTCTTGCCACGAGTAGATGAACTGGATGAGCTGTTCTACAGGACTGTTAAGCTGTCCGATGATGTATTGTACGGCGAGCATCATACCCAGTGTCATGTGCCCCTGTATAACGGCCGTAGCTGCGAGCACGGTGATGAGTATGTTCTTTACCTCGTTGATGGTGATGCTGCCAGCCTGCTGTACTTGTTGCAGGTTAAGCGATTGCAGGTTAACCTTGAAGAGGTCGGCTTGCACGTCTTCCCACTCCCATCGCTTCCGTTGTTCGCATCCTTGCAGCTTAATTTCTTGCATACCGTTAATGAGCTGATAGGTTACGTTGCGGTTGCGCCCTGCTTGTTCGAAGTATTTGTAATCTAGTTGTCTGCGTTTCTTAAGAAAGAGTATGATCCATGCTGCGTAAACCAATGTGCCTAGGAGGAAAACGAGGAAGATGCCTAAATTATAAACGGCCAACACCACACCGAAGACAAGGAAAGTGAAGAAAGAGAAGATCAGGTTGAGGCTGCTTGACGTGAGAAACTGCTCCACGCGGCGATGGTCTTCAATGCGTTGCAGTAAGTCGCCCATCAGCTTAGTGTCGAAAAACTTCATCGGCAGTTTCATCAGCTTAATGAAGAAGTCGGAGATGAGCGAGATGTTGATGCGCGTGGATATGTGCAGAATTATTTTCGAGCGGATAAAATCGATGGCAGTGCGACTGAACAACAGCATCATTTCTGCCAACAACACGAGCCAAACAAAGCCGATGTCTTTTCCACCGATACCCGTATCGACGATGGCTTGGGTGAGAAAGGGGAACACTAGCTGCAACAGCGAACCCAAGAGCAGGCCTAATATTAGCTGGGTGAAGAACCGCTTGTACTTCCTTAGATAGCTCCAAAGAAACTTGGCGCGGTTTTTTGTTGGCACGCTTTCGGTTTCTTTCTGCGAATAAAACAGTTCTGTGGGTTCGAAAAGCAGTGCGATGCCTTTCTCTTCATCGTTAGTTTTGGTGCTGGTCCAATGTTCGCAAAACTCCTCTTTCGAATAAGTGAGCAGTCCTTTGGCTGGGTCGGCCACGTATATGGTGAACTTTTCCCTGCCACGCTTCCTTATCTTATACACCACCACAAAATGGTTTTGGTTCCAATGGACAATGCAAGGCAGCGGCACTTCGTTTACCAACGTGTCGAAACCAAGCCGTCCGCCCACGGTTTTAAGACCAATCGTCTCGGCAGCCTTGCTGATACCGAGCAGCGAAACCCCGTCTTTGCCCAAGGAGCAAAGGTGACGTAACATGTCGCGGTCTATTTTTCGCCCGTAATGGGCAGAGATCATCGCTAGGCAGGATGGGCCGCAATCCATTGCGTCGCGCTGAAAGAGGGCAATCATTCAAGTTAGTCTACGATAACAAGAGGCCCAGTAGAACCCGCTTCTTTTCTTTTGTGTTATCATTGTACAGACAATAATGGTGATCTTGTGCTTCAAAAAGTATTCTTCGACATCCGCCTCCACAGATAGGAATTAAAAAACAATGGCGACAAATTTGATCCGCTAGTTTACTTTTCATCCATTTGGATTCTCCTGAATTCCATTGTATACTTCCGTCTGGTTTCAGTTCTCCTAGTTTTCTGTCCTCCGTAAAATCCCTAGCATTGCATTTGAAGATGCCGCCGTCGTAATTAATAAGGCACTCGTTCTTCTTATCAGCATAGCAAGAGTTCACAAACGCCATTTGGAGATCTTTGGGAAGACTTCTCATTCCTAACTCAACAATTCCTTTTCTTATCCGTTTTAGCTCCTTTTCAATTTTTCTCTTTTCATATGGGGTGCGTTTTATATCACCATCTTGCCAAACCTGATTAAGTGCAATTGTGATTTTATCTTTGTTAGTAAATGTTGCCAACCTTTCTAATGCGGAATAAATCCCCCACAAGTTATCTTTGGTGTAATTAAATCTTGCTATAACTTCTATTTCATTATTTATGGCGAGTTGTATATTGGAAAGAATTTTATCGAATGAGCCGCCTAATTGGCTAAATCTTGTTTTATCGTGATTTTCTTTGTTGCCATCAAGAGTTATTTGTAGACTTGCAATACCAAGAGTGCTCATGTCAGCGATTATTTCTTTCGACAAGAGAAAACCATTGGTCGTAAAATGGATGTTTGCTTTTATGTTTTCCTTATTCTCATTTAACTCAAGAATAAGAGGTTTGGCTATTTTTCTGTAATATAGCAGCGGTTCTCCGCCAAAGAAAGACAATGTGAATTTCTTAAGTGATTGTTCTTGACAGATAAGTTTAATGTGCCTTTTTATAGTTTCTAGAATTGTTGCGGACATGACAGACCCTCTATGTTTGTTTTCAAAGCAGTACCAGCAATTAAAATTACAGTCCAAGGTGGGATTTATAATTAAATGGTATGAATCTCTTTTAAAATCAGCATTGTATTCCATTTCCTTGAGCTTTTCATATTCGTCTACAGAATCGTCAATAATAATTCCTTTATTTAGGAATGCAATATATAGCGTTGGATGAAGAGAGTGCAAATCTTTTACGGCAATTCGTTTTGTCTTATAGAACAATTCTTTTGTCATGATGACATACCCTAAAGTTATAGTATTGCAGAATACTATATGGTTCTTATATGGTATAGGGATGTTATAAAAACTGTATTTCATAATGTATTTCTCTTTGTAAAAGGATAGTCTACCTATCTATAGAATCGGTAGGCTATCCATTGCTTTTTTTTATTAAATTCAAACCTTATGGTTTGAACACTTTACGTACAAGCACAGCGGCAACGAGCTCCTTCATACACATTGACGTTGACGTTCTTGTTGCAGTCGGAACTTTCTGAATCGTCTTCGTTCTCATTTGCGACGAAGCCACCATGCATCAATCCTAATTCGTCACATGACAAAACGGATATTTTCTCAATAGCACGATCTAATTCGTTCATAATCGTTAGGAGAATTTGATTATACCTACTCATTGTTGGCTTTTCGGTTTCCGACATTAGAGCCTAGCCCTATTCTCTGTTTTATGTATTTTTAAAGGTGAAACCGGCTGTTTTGATGTTTTAAAGCGATAAGAAATTGTAAGCATAAAACTTCGTAATGCCGATTGTGTCCAAGTCTTGTTCGCAATAAAAGGATTTGTTGTCCATGTTGATGTATGATTCTTGCGAATTAGATTGTTAAATAGAAATCCAATGACCCATTTGTTGTTCTTGGAAATATAGTGAATCCCTATTTGTGATGTAAGCCGTCCACTAATTCTACGAGTTTGCATAATCCATGGTGTTGCGCCATTCATATTGATATTGGCTTCTATGTTTGATGTTAACTTTAATGTGTTGTGGAGTGATACATATCCTTGTACAATATCCTTTTGGAGGTATCCGTCAGGAATATATATGTATTGTATTCCAAAGTTGGTAGATAAATTCCAAAATGAGAAAGGCCTGTTATTACTGCCTAAGTTAATACTGAACTCATGTCTATTAAGCATATTCTGATTGGTAAGGCAAATAACACTATCTGAAACAAAGAAATTTTCTTCTATAACTTTATGATGTACGCGGTATGCAGCGGATAACGAACACCAGGTATTTGTATACGAAAGATTAATTTCATCAGTTTCTTGTGTTTTCAAGAGCGGATTTCCTACAAAATAGAGAAAATCGTTAACTTTAGTCTTATAATTTGTAAGCAAATCGAATGATGGGCGGAATAAATATCTAGAGTACGATAATACAAGTTCCTTAGAATTACTTAGGGTATAGCTCAAAAGAAATGAAGGTAACCAGTTGGAGTATCGTTGTGAAATAGTCTGTTTTTTCCCATGCAAAGAGGTTCTTTCTAGTCGTAATCCACAAGTGATAGTTACTTGTTTCCAAGACTTGGACAATGAAAAAAATGAAGCAGTTAGTGTTTCTCTATATCCGTATGTTTCGATGTCGTCATGTTTTAAATCCGTTTCATGTATATAGTCACTTGTACGATTTGTCACGTTTGCCTCAATGCCAGTATTGAGTGATAGACCTGGTTCAAGTTTAGAACTTAGTTCGCTGTTCACAAAAAACAATTTGTTGGTTGCCCTGTTCTCGCTATCTTCTTTCCTAGTAGTCTTTGTTAAAATAAAATTAGTAATAGTTTCTTCAGACTCATTTTCTTTGTCGTATAAGTAATTAATTGATGTTTGCAGTGTGTTTCTTTTGTTTTTAGATGTCCAAAGGTGAGTTAGTTGTATCAACGACAGTTTTGTTGTTCTACTTATAAGAGTGTTTGCAGTGTAGCGAGCATATTTGTCTGTTCTGTACTCTTGAAAGAACTCGTTTTCTTGTGGTTTCTTGTCGTTTAAGGTAAAATTGTTTTCAATTTCGAATGAAAGGCGGTGTTGCCCACAAACTCCACTTGCCCCAAATGTCGCAATGCAATTATTGGATCTTAAGTTTCCATCAATTGTGGATCTTTGAAAGGAAAAGGGCTTGTTGGTCATTTCGTAAGTAGAATGGTGTTTCAACCCAGTCTTTGTCCCATTTTGTGTGGAAAAATGGGCGTATGCTTGCCATTTATTATTACCATATAGTACAGCAAGATTGACATTTTGTAGCACTGATGTGTTTAAATCGCAATTAAAAGGCTTACCCAAAATAGAAAGTGTATTTTTGGCTGATAGTGTAATTCCTGTTTGAATTCGTTGATATACATTCACAACTCCACCTGCGGCTTCGCCTGAACTAGATGCTGTTCTTCCGAAAACAACTTCTATTTTGCTAATATCAGCTGCATTGATTAGTGATAGTTGATCATTTGCATTTACTTTCTTTATACCATTGATTCTTATTTCTGCGGGTTTCCCATCTATAAGCACTTGTTTTCCTGTAACCTGTATTCGTGGTATTCTTGCAAGTGCATCGTAAGCAGTGTACATAGCTATTGATTTTCCTAAGCCTCCGTGTTGCACATAGAAAATCATTTTCCCTTTCTCTGGTTTAATGGAACTGGCTTTAACTATCACTTCACCTAGTTGGCGGCTGTTGTTTAATCGGATAGCCTTTTCTAACATCTGTGTATGCGCGTCTATAACAAATTCTTCTTGATAAACTATTTTTCCCCAAAAACTGGCAACAAGTCGATAAGGTATGTTATAAGCACCTTTAAATTGTGCCATACCTAAGCTGTCAGATGCACAATAAGCACTGGGGGCTAGTGTATCATTCATAGTGTATAAAATACAATTCACGTTCTCCAGAGGTGTTAGGTTGACACTATCTGTACAGACAACTTTAATTGTTGGCTTCATTGCAAAATCAATCTGTGCGCAAAGTCCACAACTGTATGAAATGTATAGAGCGAGTATGTAAACCATTCGTAAATCCATATAGGCTAAGATAATGGTGGGTAAAATAATGTTTGAATGTCAATAGAGTTTGGTTTTATATGATTTATCGACAAGTATTTAGAGAAGATCAAATGGTTAGTAACACTTTAACTTTGTGTATAGTTATATATGGAAGTGTTGTTGGTTTGTCAAACTTCCTCTACAAGGATTGTCATTTCTTTTTATCAATATCGGTTGAAACCTTATAATTTGCAATTTAAAAATAGACACATTTCAAGTAGAGTTCCCCTTGTTCAACCTTGGAAGATTGTGTTCTTTGAACAATGCATTTTTGCAGATTTTGGCTATTCAGTAAAAATATCGTATTGTGATATTCTTCTACAATTTGAATTAATAATTCCTGTTTGCGGTTTAGTTACTTTACTTGTTGTTTTTTTGTTATAAAGGTATGCCACATCCTCCTTGCAGGGAACTCTGTGAATGCATGTTAATATGTAGCAAATTTACTAACTTTGTTTGTATAATCCAACTTATTTGTGTTAAATGTTGTATATATCAGGTTGATTTGTTCAATGTGCCTTCTTAATAATGTGTAATCTAATTTCTCCATACAGGTGTTTATTTTGCGAATCTGGAAGTGTCGTTCTCGTTTTTGTTCACTTTTATTTGTTTTCCATTGTTGCTTATGCTATACGTCATAGACAAACGGATGCATTGCGTGTTAGGGAATGTGAGGCGAGTGACACTAAATCTCCCATAATTGTATAAATGTTCCCCTTTCAGTTGATTGAAAGGGTCTTCTATGGTAAGCGCAAAAGCAATGTCCTTGTTTTTAGGCAAAGCATATTGCATTCCCATGTCTATGCTCATCGTTCCTTTTCTCCTTTCTTGCAATAGGTTGTTGCGGGTTTTGAAGAAGGGATTGATGAATATGGCAAAGTTGTCGGTTGGCTTATACGAAAGATACAGGTTACCATTTGCGAACCAATTATTCTTGCGATTGAAAGTTGATGGGAGAACATCGTATGCTAAATGGCTGAAACTGAGATTTCTCAAATAAAGATACAACGAACCGTTCAGCTTTCCTTGGATAAAGGAAAATGGAATGGAGGCATCGGCATATATGGATAGCAGGTTGGCATAATTTTGGGGCTTGGTGTATCTTACTCCATCGTTATCGATATTATAAGTATTTCCGAAAACATTAGACCTTAATCGTGTTCCTATACTGACAACCACGTGTTTAAACAGCAGGTTTTGTATCTTGAAGTCGTATTGCATGGACGGCTTTAAGAAAGGATTTCCAACGCTATATTCATTGTCGCTATAATAAGTAGCACCTGGAAGCATGGAGAAATATCCTGGACGTGTATTCTTCATCGTGAGATAAAGCGAAGAGCTGAAATTGTTACTCGCTTTCCTGTCGAGCCTTAGATAAGGAGCAACGTTCCATTCTTTGCTCCTTGAAATAGTATTAGCCACTAGATATTTATAATGTGCATACTCCGTCCGCGCCCCCAAGTACAGCGACAGGTCTTGAGTTAACTTAATTTTGCCCGACATGTACAGCCCCATGATGGTTTCCCACATTGAGAAGTCAGAGCCATTCTTCGACTTAACGTTTTCGTTCATTTTAGAAATGTAGTTCTGGTTGCCGACAGTATACACAAACTTAGGTCGTTTTAAAGTGTATTGGGTTTCTATGATATGTCTATGTCCATCCATTGTCTTGTTGGTATTAACCGAGTTTCCCAAGCTATTGTTTACGGTTTGGGCATAGTCGTCGCTACCAGCAAGCAGGCCGTATGATATTTTGAACTGGTGTTTCATGTATCTGCCGAAAGATACTCGATGTTTGTGGACAACAAGTCGGTCCAATCATTGATTTCTCTCTCTGTAAGCTTATCTAGGACAGCATCTGTATTGTAAGCTTCTTTGCCCTTACGCCGTGAATCGTCCACATAGTAAGACACAAAATAATTTAAGCTCCCTTTTAAGAAGCTCGGCATCCAGCTCATGTTCAACACTCCGAAATAGGCATCCTTATCTCTAGTCGCTTTCTGGTTAATCAATTTCTCGTGTTGCTCATAAGGAAATCTTTCCTCTTCCTCAGATTTGAGTTTAGATTTGACGTATCCAGCAGTTGCACTTCCTGACAGATTGTCATGCCTGGCTCGTATGTCAATGTAATCGCCCCATCTGAAAGCGTTGTTACGTAGAAGCGTTCCGTGGATAGTGTTGCTGATGTTGGAGCCGCGTGTTTGCATTTTCTTTGTCTGCAACTCAATTGTTGCGTCTTCACCAGACAGCCTATTCTCTGCGGTTGCCATGCTCTTTATGAATAATCGCTTAAGATTAGCGGCAGGCATCGACTTAAGGTAAGTGAGAAGAATGCCCATTGGCATCCTTTGTTTCACCCCATCGATAACTACAAGTGGGTCGTTACCTTGAACTGTTATGGCATCATGAGAAACAACAACGCCAGGAGCTCGCTTCAACACGTCTAACACATTGTCGTTGTTGCCTAATCTAAGCTTCTCTGTGTCTATTCCTATCTTCCCGTCTGCAAGCGTAATCGCTTGTTTGTATGCAGAAACTACAATTTCATTCAGTCCAATCACGCTCTCTTCCAGCGCTATTGGCTTTTCAAACGTATGATTGGCCGCCACAACAGTGTGAAATGTTTTATACCCAGCGCAACTAATTTTCAAACGCAGCGTGTCATTTTTGTGTAAAGAGCAGTCTAAAACAAAATACCCCCCTTCTTTACTAAAGGCGGAAACGATTGTCTTAGTCGTGTCTAATGGTGAAACGCCAATAATGCTAGCGTATTCAATGGGCGTATTTTTCTCATCCACAATCTGTCCAGAGATGCTCTGTCCCCAGCTAGGGAATAAAGGCAACAATAGGGAGAGAAGAAGAAAGATGGTCTTATGCATATGATCTATCGCGTTTACTAGTTCTGGCGTTAAAGAAATGAATGAAAAAAAGTTAATGTGAAAACATTACTCCTTTCTACATGTAAGGATGTCTGCAGGGCGAATGTATGTTGTCACCTCACCACTCCCGCATCGTTATCGGCATTATCCATTTGTTTTTGCAGGTTGCGCACTTTTCCTTTCCTGAAGCTATATCTAAGGGAGAGCTGCACAAGGCTATCTTTATATTTGGCAAACTTGTATGTGGTGGCACTGATTAGTTCGCTATTCATTGTCGAAACCGTGGTGGCGGCCGACATGAAGGGATTGTTTATGCTGAGGGTGCAACGTAAGCGGTGGAGGTTGTAATAGGCACTTAGCTGCAAGTTGGGTGCTGTTCGCGTCTTGGTTTGGTTGAACATGGTGGTGATAGCCGAACGGAAGCTGGCTTGCAAACCCCATTTGGGGCGGTCGTAGCTCGCAGACAGGCTGCCAATCACGTCTGTATAGGTGGTGAAAAAGCTTAACCCATTGTTGATGTAGCGGTTAAGTGTGAGCCACCCCGACAGTCTCAAGGATTGCGAAAAGAGGCTCTGGCTGGCGTAGAGGCGCATTTGCAGGTGGGTGAAGCTGTGCTGATTTGCCGATGTATAGACGAACATGTTGGTTGCGGCATCATATACGGGGGGATTGTTTGTGAAGGGATGGTTGCTGTAGTGCAGGTAGGTAACGAAGCCTAGCATGGTTTCCCGCTTCTGAAAGCTAAGCGAAAGCTGGTTGATATAGGCCTGATAGGGCTTGAGATGTGGGTTGCCTTGCCACAATTCGTATTCTGACTGCGTTTGGACGAAGCCCGACAGCATGGCCAATTGTGGCTCCACAGGGTTGATGCCGAGATAATATTGCAGCCTGAATGTCTTTGAAAGCGGGTAGGATAGTGTGAGGGAAGGTCGAAAGAAGTGGTATTGCGCCACAAGACTGTCGTTCTTCATGCGGTAAAACGAATAGCCCCCACCTACCGAATAGGCCAATTTGCCCAGCATACCGCTTAGTTCTACGTAGTCGTAGTTGTTGAAGTTGAGCAGCGAAGTGGGGGTCGTTGTGTTGGTTGCAACGTAAGTGTTGTTGGTTTTGGATAGGCGATTGTGCGTGCCGATGGTAAGGTTGAGTTGCTTAGACAACGGTTGCTTGAAGATAACCTCGCCGATAACCGACTTGTGTTTGCCGTCAACGTCGTAGGCATTGGAGAATGCAGGCTGTGCAGCGGCATGGTATGCCTTGCTGTAAGCCCTGCGATAGTCGCTGCCGATGTAGGTTGCCGTGAGGTTGGCCAGCAGGTTTGCTTTGCTAGCGAATTGCTTGTCGAGGTAAAAGTCTAGCGAGGCGTTGTGCGTTCTGTCCCTAGTGAGCAACGCTTCTGAGAAGAAGGGCGCGCCGTTGCTTTGCGCATGGCTTTGTGAAACATTTTCGGGCTGGCGCGATGTGGCGTAATTGGCCACGATGTTGAAGAAAGAGTTGCGCGTGTCTAGCAGTTTGTTATACTCCAATTTCACGCTGCCGTTGCGATAGCGGTAAGCCTTGTCGTCGCCTTTGGTGTTAAGTGTCAATTCGTTGGCAGGGTAACGCAAGGTTTTGTCGCTGTTGTTGAACACGCCACCCACGCTTTTATAAAGCCCGTCTATGGTGATGGCGAGTTGGTGTTTCTGCCCAACAATCTTCAAATAGGCGTAGGCGTTGCCTTGTTTTGTGGTTAAGGCGTTGGCGATTTGCACTCCGCCTTGCATCCCCTCGTATCCTCGTTTGGTGTGAACCAATAACACAGCGGCCACGCCATCGCCGTAAGCGATGCCTGGGTTGTCGATGTATTCCACCCTGGCGATGTCTTGTGGTTGCAGGGCAGCAAGGTCTGACTGTTTAGAAGGCACGCCATTGATGCGTATTTGCAGTGCACCGCCTTTCTGCGAAGATAGCGTTCGGTTCATCAAGTCGAATTGAAGGTCGGGTAATGCCATGCGTTGCAGCACGTCGTAGGCATCTGTGCTTTGTCGCTTTATTGCGTCCGAGGGGTAGAAAACCCACCTATCGGCATTCTTTTGTAGGTTGGCCGACACCATAACTTCACCTAGTTGCACGGTGTCGGGCTTTAAAAGAAGTTCGCCTAGGTCTATGTCTTTGTTCAATTCCACGGTGGTTAGCAGCATAGGCTTATAGCCCACGCTGGTTATGCGTAGATGATAGGAGGCAGGGGGAAGGCTGGTTAAGGCGAATTTACCATCTTCGTTACTCGCTATAGATGCCTTTGCGCTTACTCCATCGGCTGCTAATAAGGTTATTTGCGCTGCCTTTATGGGCTTTCGTGTTGTGTTGTCGTTTATCTTACCGATAAGGGAAACTCTGGGCATAAATTATCTGCATGGCGCAGAGCAACACGAGGCATAGCTTTTTGCGGAGCGAGAGAAAAGCTTGTGCCTGCGAACGCATAGCGTTCTTCAACATGCAGTTGTCTGTCTTTTTTGTGTGGGGCATTGTAGTTGCAGCTATTATTCAACACCTGTCTTTTGGTCTGAACTCTTTAAGCGGCTGTCGCGTTTCAGCTCTTTGGGGTTTCCGCTTTTAAAGGTATAGGTTATGTCTAGGCCGAAGGCCCTAGCCGTGAGATAGTTGGCTTGCGAACGCCAGAAGTGGGTGAGATGTTGTTCAACCAACAGCTCGTTGTACTTTTGGAAAGGCGAGTTCATTACTGCCCTCACATTGAGTGCGCCTTTAAAGAACGACTTGCTTATTGCCAGTGATGAGATGGAGAAGGCGTGCGACTTGGCCCATATCTCGGCTGGGTTTTTGTAGTTGCCGTACTGCAAGCCAATGGTCCAGTTCTTCTTCAAAAATACGTCGCACATCAGCGTTAGGTTGTGTGCGATGTTGCTTTTATCCCAAAGTTGTTCGCTTTCTTGATTCTTATACCAATCAATATTTCCAGAGAAAGTGAGCGAAAGCAACGGTATGGGACGGTAATTAAAGTAAAGGTTCGACCCAAAATCACGTGCGAAGGCTATATTTTGATATTGGGTGATGAGCTGTTTTTGGTGAGTGTCGTATCGAGGAAAGGCCATGATGGGTTGGTTTATCCATTTGTAATGTAGGCTATAAGAGAGGAACAGCGTGTTGGAGTAAAGCGAATACGATGTTTCCAGTGTGTGCGTGTAGGTGTTTTTCAGTTGTGGGTTGCCCTCAGCCGCTAAGTATTGCGACACAATAGCCTTAAAAGGGTTGAACATGAGTATGCTTGGGCGTGTTATGCCAGCATTGTAATTAAGTGACAATGAAGAACTTTTGCCCTGATAGTATATACCTGCGTATGGTAGGACATAATGTTTTCTGCTAGCAAAGTTGTACGCCGTTTGTTTTGGATATTGCATCTTTAAGTCGCCATATTCCCACCTTAGCGAGGCGTCTAGGGTAAAGTTGCCTACACCAAGCGAAATAGATGCGTAAGCAGCCGATACGTTTTGTGTGTATTTCAGATGCTGTTGTTGTAGGCTTTCTGCCACATCGTCTACCCATTCTCCGTCTTTCAACATTCTGTGCGAAGATTGGATGTCGCCGTTTCGTAAGGTTTGTTTACCGCCAATGAGCAACGTTGCGTTGTCGTTGTTAAGCAGATTGAGGTCTACCGACAAGCTATGCTCGTGCAGTCCGCCGTTGGTTTTGCGCCTGATTCTGCGCTCGTTGCCAAGTAAATTGCTGTTGGTTTGGTAATAATGTCTTACGTCAGGGTTGTAGGTATATCGGTAACCTACAACCCAATGCTCGTCTCCCGTCTTGCGAAAGAGGTTTCGATAGATGACATTCGCTTCGGCAGTGCCGGCTGTGTTCTTGTTTTCAGAGTCGTAAGCACTATGTAAAGGTAGTTGTCCTTGTTCGTTAAAGGTTTGTTGCCACAGGGTGTTTAGGTTGGTTTGTTCTATCAAGGCGTGTCCGTCTAGATACAAGGTGTTTAGCGTGTCGGGCCTCCATTGCAACATGCCCCTTACGGTATGCCTTTTCCAATCGCCGTCGCCAATGCCTTCACCGTTGTATTCTTGCCATAGCGAACCTTGCGCATACCTGCTCTTTGAGTTAATGGGCTGCTTTCGTTGGCCATCAAGAGCGTAGTTATAACCCAATGAATAGTCTATGTTTTTGTACGTTCCCATGAGGTTGAGGCCTGCATTGGCCCTTGGTTGGGTGTTTGCCCCGGCGTTAAGGGTTAGGGCATAGTTGTCGAAAAGTTGCTGATTGGTAACGATATTGATTATCGCATCGCCCACATCGCCGCCATAACGGGCGTTTATGCGGTCGATAACCTCAATCTTTTTCACAGTGCTAACGGGGATGGATTGCAGTACGGCCTTGGGCGAAGACTGCGCAATGCGATAAGGATGCCCATTAAGAAAGATGGAGAAAGAGGTGCTGCCCTTCACCGTAATGTTGTCGTTGGCATCTACATTCACCAACGGAACGCGGTTGAGGGCGGTAAGTAGGTTGGTGGATTGTATGGCAAGGTCTTTCGATAGGTCGTATTCCAATCCGTTGTGTGTTATCTTGATAAGGCGTTTTCGTCCCACAACCGATACTTCGCCCAATACTTTGGCATTGGCCGAGAGTTTTATGTGCAGTGTTTTGTCTGCATCGAGTGTTATGTTTTCTTTGTGATTGATGTAACCTACATTGCTAAACAGCAACTCGTAATTTCCTGCTTGGAGTGGAATTACGCACTTGCCGATAGAGTCGGAGTAACATGCCAAGCTGTCTTTCGCACGCTTAACCTTAATGTTGACGAAGGTTAGGGGCTCTCCACTAAGGCTGTCGCTCACGAGAAGGGTCAGTGTTTGTTGTGCCTCTGCCTTCTCTATATAAACCGAAAGACAAAGGAACATGAGCAATAGATATGTGTTTAATATTTTCATTTGTCGTTGGGATAAGGGATGAAACGGTGGGGTGTTGGTGGTCTTCTCTTTGATGTAAGACGCTCTGATATGGGGTTCCGCATTGCCGTTGCCAGCGGGCTTTGGTTGTGTCATGGGGTATAGGTAACCATTCTGCACATTTCTAGGTGTGCAGATAGGGGTTACACCTTGCAAATATATGAATTTTCTCAATATGTTCCAAATTAAATTTCAACACATTTACCTTGCCAATGTCTTCACCATCATTGCATTTGGCGTTTTCGAAGTTACGCATTGCCGCTTGTTTCTGTTGTCTGTTGTGTTTGCTTTCAAGGGTAATGAATAGCACCTTTGTCGTTTGGTTGCGGTAGGGTTGGGCTAAATATGGCTTGGCAATAGCTATTTGAAGTACGGCTTGTGTTGACTATTGAAGGGACAATGTTCTTTTGTTGTGCGTGGGAGTTTTGCACCGTATTTAGGGCTTTAATTTGTTGTTGTAGTATTATTTTGCTACCTTTGTTGCATAATTTGGTACTTTGTTTGCTGGATTAGTACCTCATCAAACAAGTCTACTTACGATGTTTATAAACGAAAGATACAGCTGAACAGCATTTATGAAATCACGGAAAGTATATAGTTTGGCGTTATTGGCGGGCCTCTGCTTGTCTGCTTGTGGCCTGCAACCGTCTAAGCTTGGCCGGCAGTTGGGTGGAAAGTATGCCTATCAAGAACAGAAAGACGGGCAGATTAATTCGGAAGGCAAGAACGGATATGGCACCGATAAGCAAGGGAAAGCAGCATATAAGGTTGCTGATGGACTTGAAGTGCCTAAGAAACTGACCGACAGACCTGAACAGATATTGAAACGAGTGGCTTACACGGCATCGTATAACAGCGACTTACACATACCTAATTGGGTGGCGTGGAGGCTTACAGGGGCGCATACCGAGGGAAAGAACAAGCGGGCGGGCGTTAAGTTTCATGAAGATACCGATGTGCCAATGCCTAGGGCGGTGGACTTTGACTACGTAAGGAGTGGTTATGACCGTGGACACCTTTGCCCATCGGCCGATAATCGCTGGGATGCTACTGCACAAGAGCAATCGTTTTTGCTTACGAATGTGTGTCCGCAAGACCATAACCTGAACGTTGGCGACTGGCACGAACTGGAAATCCTCTGTAGGAAGTGGGCTAAAACGTATGGCAGCATTTATATAGTGGCGGGTCCTGTGCTGTTTAAGGGGAAACATAAGACCATCGGAAAAAACAAGGTAACGGTGCCAGAGGCTTTCTTTAAGGTGGTGTTGTGCATGGAGAAAAAGCCCAAGGCCATTGGCTTTATTTATCGTAACGAGTCGGGAAATAGGCCTAAAAGCTATTACGTGAATACCATCGACGACGTGGAACGTATCACAGGTATCGACTTTTTCCCTGCTTTGCCCGACAAAGTGGAGAACGAAGTGGAGGCAACGAGTAGCTTGGACGATTGGTAAGAACTGGTAAAAGAGCGGTGAAGTTTCTGCTTTTAAGATGTTAAGAGGGCTTGTTTAGGGACTTAATAAGGAGTAAGGGGAGTAGTAGCTTTGCTTGTTGGGAGTTTAGTCGACAATCTTTTTAGCTTTGGGGTGATGAGTTATTCGTTTTTGACTTTATTTCTTAGCCCGTTTTAGAAGTTTTATCATGTAAAAAACTGGTAAACTTACGATAGATAACTTACAAACAAATAGAAGTCGTCTTGACTTTTAATCTTTCTATAAATTGAGCGGGGTTTGTTATCTTTGTGATGCCAACAACAAGGCAAGCATTCCTCTCATATACGGAGTGCAGGACAAATCAACTCGCTGGCTTATAAAGACACGAAACCCAGCTACTCCCGAATACATCAACTCACAATCTCACAATCTTATCAACTCACCAAATCATCAGCTCACAAACTTACCAACTCAAAAGCTTAAATTATTATATTTTATTTTACAATATCGC
Organism: Prevotella sp. HMSC073D09; assembly: GCF_001814145.1. Classification (NCBI taxonomy): domain Bacteria; kingdom Pseudomonadati; phylum Bacteroidota; class Bacteroidia; order Bacteroidales; family Prevotellaceae; genus Prevotella; species Prevotella sp. HMSC073D09. The sequence continues at coordinate 17,946 of NZ_KV815139.1, forward strand.
TCTAATTCTCACTCCGTTTTAGCGAAAATACAGGCTAAAAAGTAGGTAAATATCTACTGTTTTTAGTCTTTCCTGTCTTTTGTTCTGTCTGTTTTTAAGAAAACAACCTGCATTTTGCACCATTTAATCTTTCTATTTTGGTTGCCACCCCATATTTTTTAACTCCCAATTACTCGCTTTTAGCCCCTAAAATGCTACTTTTTAAGGCCTATTTTGCCCTTTTGAGCCATGTTTTTAATGGCTCGAAAGGGTTTTGTTTATGCCATTGCAGTGCATATTTATTCTTTTCGTCTTACGTTTAGCTGCATTTTGCACTGCATTTAGCACCATT
>NZ_KV815139.1:18376-28092 GCF_001814145.1 Prevotella sp. HMSC073D09
ATTGCACTGCGTTTTGCAGCAAATTGCAGTACATGTTGCCGCAAATAGTCCAAAAACTGGTACGGAAGGCGATTTTATAGAATGAATATTCAGTTTGCCTGCATATATAACTAACCCCTTTTGGCATCAAAGCAAACCTTCGCGAGAATCGATTTTTTGCGGCAAGACAGGCAATTGGTAGCCGAAAAGGGCACTCATAATGTTAAAATTTGCGCCGAAAAGATTACAAAAACTCGGCAGGCTGATAGGTTTAATGGTTGACAAGCGTTTTCATTTAGTTCGTCGTTTGCCTGCTCCCACTGGTGTTTATGGTTTCTTTTTGTTTCTTGAAATGTGTGCTGGCTCGTTGTGCTAGTGCTTTTTGTGTTGTGGATAAGGAAGATTTGTGTAGTGCGAAACTGGTGTTTTATGCGAATTAATTAGTAAATTTGCACACTTATGAAAACTTGAAGTAAATATGAAAACGAGAAAAGTATTTTATCTGGCGTTATTTGCCTTTACTTATTTGTCGGCCTTTGGCTTGCAACCCGTAAAAAGCGGCAAGTCGATAGTGGGTGTGCAACCTCTTCAAGGACAGCAGGTAGCTAAACAGCGGCTGTATGAAGGGGAAGACAGTGTTCGAGATACGGTTGTGCACAAGTGTACTTGGGTGCAGAGGAAAGGTTTGGGGCCACTTGAAGTTCCTGGAAAACTAACTGATAGGCCCGAACAACTGTTGAAGCGCGTGGCTTACATGGCATCGTATAACAGCGATTTGAGAATACCCAACTGGGTGGCATGGAAACTAACGGCCGAGCATACAGAAGGCGCCAACGAACGTAAGGGAATGAGGTTTCAAGAGGACAAGGAGGTGCCAAAGCCAAGAGCCGTTGATGCTGACTACGTGAAAAGCGGCTACGACCGCGGACACCTTTGCCCCTCGGCAGACAATTGTTGGGATGCTATTGCGCAAAAGCAATCGTTTCTGCTCACTAATATATGTCCGCAAGACCATAAGCTGAACGTTGGTGATTGGAAAGAGTTGGAAAGCCAGTGTAGGAAATGGGCTAAAAAGTATGGTTGTATCTACATCGTTGCGGGGCCTATACTGATGAAAGGCGAACATAAAACCATAGGAAAAAACAAGGTAACGGTGCCAGAGGCTTTCTTTAAGGTGGTGCTGTGTATGGAAGGACAACCAAAAGCTATTGGTTTTATTTATCGCAACGAAGGGGACGACCGCCCTAAAAGCTATTACGTGAATACCATCGACGAGGTGGAACGCATCACGGGCATCGACTTTTTCCCCACTTTGCCCAATAAGGTGGAGGACGAAGTGGAGGCGACGAGTTGCCTGGACAATTGGTAAGAGCTGGTAAAGACCCATTGTTAACAGGAAGACCTGTTAACTACGCCCTAATATTTTGCCATGTCAGTAGAAATTAGTAACTTTGCACTTCAATAACATAAAGCTAAGTTAGCGTGAAAATAAAGGAAGTGCTACGTGCCCTTGAACAATTCGCGCCCCTGCCCCTGCAAGAAGGATTTGATAATGCCGGCTTGCAGGTTGGATTGACAGAGGCGGAAGTATCAGGGGCTTTATTGTGTCTTGACGTGACTGAGAAGATTGTGGATGAGGCTGTGGCCAAGGGTTGCAACTTGATTGTTGCACACCATCCGCTTATCTTTCGTAAGCTGGCACAAGTGTCGGATGCCAATGCCGTTCAGCGAACGGTGATGAAGGCTATAAAGAACGACATTACCATTGCTGCCTTGCACACCAACATTGACAATGCACGAGGCGGCGTGAACTTTAAGATTGCCGAGAAAATGGGACTGCTAAATGCAGACTTTTTTGGGGCGCGAAAGCGTGTAGAGAGCTTTAACGACAAGGGCGAAAGCATCAGTGTTGAAGGAGCATCGGGCGTGATGGGTGTGTTTGAACAGTCTTTGGCGGCCGACGATTTCGTGATTTTGCTTAAAAAAACGTTCGATGTGGAGTGCGTAATGTGCAACCAGCTGCTGCGCCGCCCTATCAGTAAGGTGGCCATTTGCGGCGGGTCTGGGGCTTTTTTGTTAGCAGACGCCATCGCAGCAGGGGCAGACGCCTTTGTAACGGGTGAGATGCACTATCACGATTACTTTGATCATGAACAGGAAATACAAATTGCAGTGATTGGGCATTACCAAAGCGAGCAGTTTACGAACGAGATATTTAAAACAATAATCGAGGAAAGGTGCCAGGGCGTGAAGTGCATTCTGACGCAGACCAACACCAATCCCATCATCTATTTATAAGTTATGGCAAAGAAAGAAATTACCGAACTGTCGGTGGAAGAGAAACTCAAAGCGCTCTACCAGTTGCAAACAACGCTCTCGGCTATTGATGAGAAACGTGCGCTGAGGGGAGAATTGCCCTTGGAAGTGCAGGACTTGGAAGACGAGATTGAAGGTCTGAACATACGCGAAGACAAAATTCGCAGGGAAATTGACGACTTTTCCAGGGCTATTTCGCAGAAAAGGGCTGAGATTGCTGAGGCTGAGGCTAGCGTGGAACGCTATAACAGACAGCTTGACGAGGTGAAGAACAACCGCGAGTACGACACGCTGAGCAAGGAAATTGAGTTCCAAACGCTTGAAATAGAGTTGTGCAACAAGAAAATAAAGGAAGCACTTGTGAAGATTGATGAGTGCGAACGCGAACTGAGTGTTACGGGACAACAAATATATGACCGCGAACGCGACTTGCACCAAAAGCGTAATGAGCTGGACGAAATTATGCTTGAAACGAAAGAAGAGGAAGAAAAACTGCGCGATAGGGCACGTGACTTGGAAACGAAAATAGAGCCGCGACTGCTGAGCAGTTTCAAGAGAATTCGTAAAAACGCACGCAACGGACTAGGTATTGTGTATGTTCAACGTGACGCTTGTGGCGGATGCTTCAACAAAATACCGCCACAGAGACAGCTAGACGTGAAGATGCACAAGAAGGTTATCGTTTGCGAGTATTGCGGACGCATCATCGTAGACCCAGAATTGGCTGGCGTTAAAAACGATAAGTCGGCTGCTGCCGAGAAACCTAAGCGCAAACGCGCCATCCGAAAAACAAAAGAAGAGACGGAATAGGCGCGAGGAAGTGAGGACTTGCGCGTTGGGAGTTTATCGTGAAAGGGTAGTACCTAGGCGATAGCACTTTCAGACTAGACATTAAAGTCTTTTTGATTTAGGCTGCTAACGCGTTAAAATCAAGTCGATTTACGCCACTTTGCACCTATTTCCGAGGGCTATTTGTTGCGTATTTTATAAAGAGAAGGCTTTATACACAGGCCTTGTTGCACATCTTTTGCGCTAAATTCAGCGTAGCCCTACAAAGAATAAGCTCCATACACAACCACGAGGCGTGTATGGAGCTTGTTTTGTTGTTGGCTAGTGGCTACTTAATTTTGGCCAGCTAGCTTTTAATTTCTGTGTAAGCAGGTTATTGTACGAGCTTACTTGTTGGCCTTTTTGTCGCAGTTTTTCTTGCAGTCTTGCTTAGCGGCCTTATCGCATTTCTTCTTGCTGCACTCTTTCTTGTCTTTACAAGCAGCGTCTTTCTTGCAGCATTCTTTGGCGGCAGCGTCTTTCTTGCAGCAGCCCTTCTTACCTGCTTTGTCGCATTGTTCGGTCTTAGCCTTGTCGCATTTCTTGGCTGTTCCTTCACTCTGTGCGTTAGCAAATCCTATTGCAGCAACGAAAAGAGCTGCGCTGAAAATGATCTTTTTCATACTTCTTACTTTTTGTTTTTGTTTTGAAATAGTGATTTTATCGGCGCAAATGTACGAGTTTAAAATGAAACAGCAACATTTTGTTAGCAAAAATTAGCAGTTAAATGCAATCTGTTTGTGTGTGACGAACTTGTGGTTACGATGTGTTTTGGGCTATGTTGTTGGTTTTGGGCGTGTTATGTGCGTTCCTCGTTATTGGCAGTCGACACCTGTCTGATGCGTTTTTCGGCTCTGCATCTTTATATTAGATGGGCGTTTCGTCGCACAGCTGTTTTACATTCCGCGTTCCTTGTATATCCTTTCTTTGGCATCGTTAATCTCCTTGAACTTCTTTTCGGCCGCCAAACGTATGTCTTCGCCCAAAGTTGCAACGCGGTCGGGGTGGTGTTGCAGGGCCATCTTGCGATAAGCAGCCTTCACTTCGTCGTTTGTAGCGTTGGGCGATATTCCCAAAACTTTGTATGCCGAATGCGTGTCGTGCTTATCGAGGTTGAACATCGAGTCGAGAATGCGCGCATCGAAGCCCAACCACTGCGCCAAATTGCGAAGGGCATTCACCTCGCTGGGGTCGATTCGCCCATCGGCTTTGGCCAATTCGGCCAGAAAACTAAGCAGTTGCAGACGCTGTGCGCTATTCATGTGGGCGGCAATTTGAAAGCAACTGTCGCGTATGATGCCCTCGAAAGCCATTGCGCCCATTTGTTTTTGCTGGTCGAAAATGTTGCGGATGATGCTGTCGCCCTGCTCTACGGCCACCTCGCCAAAGTTCCTTCGCAAGAAGGAACGTAAGGTTTCCATTTCCGAGTGCATCACTTTGCCGTCGGCACGAATGATGTATGCCGAGAGCACCAGTAACGAAAAGAGGAACGAATTGCGTTCGCCTTGCTGCCGCTGTTGTTGACTGGCAGAGGCGTTGTGTTGGTAGAAGTTGGCTGTTGAGCCGCCCGTATTCCAGGGTTGTCCATTGCGATCGGGCTCGTTAACTTGGTCTAGCCCCACGTCGAAGAGTGCGCCGAGTACCAATCCTGCTAATCCGCCAAGCGGTCCGCCGGCGATAAAGCCCAAAAATCCGCCAATCCATTTTCCTATTGCCATAAGTGTAAGTCTTTATATGTTGTCATTTAGAATGTGTATTGCACCCTCGGCGCACCGTCTTACCATTTCAGCGTGCCGTACTTCTGCTTATACCACAGCTGCCATGCGTTGATAAGGTTTTGCCAAACCACGTAAGCGCAAGGTGCGATGGACGCTATTGGATTGAGAAAGGCGATGGTGAGCCATATGCCCACAACGGTGTTCTTTTGTCCCAAGGCTTGTCCGGCGCTGATGCTGTCGCCATAACGATAGCCCACGGCTTTGCCAATTGAAAACAACAAGAGGCTGATGACGAGGGGCAACAACAGAAGTAGAGCCAAAATCGTGCCATAAACTTGGGTGGCGAGGATGTTGCGGATGGTTAGTCCCATGATGATTGAGAGGTTGAACCCCCAAAGATAAAAGGCTAAGTTCTTGGTTTCCTTGATTCGTGCAGCCACTTTCGGCAGGAATTTTCGTGTGAGTAGGGCCAGACAAAGGGGCACGATGAGTACGAATGTGATGCGCCGTAGTATCATGACAAAGGCTGTTAGGAAGGTGATGTCTGCGCTTTTCTCAACCATAGGGAAGAACAAGGGGATGATAACCGACGTAACCACGTTGGCTAGGATAGTGTAGATGGTGAGCGAGGCGATGCTACCGCCAAGCCGTTCGGTGATAACGGGAGCCGCTGCCGCTGTGGGACAGATTACGCAAACGAAGGATCCTTCGAGCACAAGCTTGGCCATTGGGTTGGTGGTATGTAAGATGGCCAACACCAATAAGCCCGAAAGAACAATGCGAATGGCTTGCAGTATGAAGTGCCAGGCTCGCGGTCGGAGGTCGCCCAGCTGTATTTTGCAGAACGTGATATAAAGCATCACGAAGATAACCACGGGGAGAAGTTTCACCAAAAAGGGGCCAACCACGTTGCCAATGGGTTGAAGTGGGGCGATGCGCGAAAACAAAAGGTAGACCGCAGCACCGATAACAAGACCGCTGGGCAACGTCCATTTCTTTAAGAAAGCAATGATGTTCATGTGTGTATTATATATAATGTACGCGCGCAACTATATTTCGGTATAGTGTGGGAGGGCGGGTAAGAAGGTGTAGCTGTTGTCGGTGTAGTTCATTTTACAGCAGATGTGTTGCAGTCCGTTGCTCACCACGAGATAGTCTACGTGCAAAAGCATGTTGTAAACGGTTATTTGGTCGAACACCTTTTGCGTAAGTGCGATGGTGGGTGCCTTATATTCGAGAATCATTTGGGGTTTCAAGTCGCGGTCGTACAGCACGCTGTCGGCTCGAAGGCTTTTGTCGCCGATGCTCAACGCCACCTCGTTGGCCATCAGCAACTGCGGATATCCCTTGTGATGAATAAGGTAATTGACGAAATGCTGCCTTACCCATTCTTCGGGAGTAAGGGCAACGTACTTGCCGCGAAGTGGATCGAACACAGTGGGGCGCGCCTTCGTGCCTCCCACTTTTATTGCATACGAGGGTAGGTTTAGTGAATACATTTTGTTATCTTTGCAGTGTAAAGCACAATAAAGCTTATCGGTAAGGGTGCGGCAAGACAGCCTTGTCGCAGTTTGCCGTATGCCTTATGGTGCAAAGTTACTAAAAATATGTGGGCGACGAGGTGGTTTTAGCAACTTGTTGCCCCGCACTCATCCATTAACAAGAACCTTTCATGGCAGAAAAACGAAACGCGCTTGGCCCCGAAGTCATCATTAAAGACATTAAGGCGCGAAACTTTTCGCCCGTATATGTGCTCATGGGCGAAGAGTCGTATTATATAGACAAGATTGCAAGCTTGCTCGAAGAGACGGTGTTGCAACCGCAAGAGCGCGACTTTAACCAAGACATCCTCTTTGGCGTTGATACCAACGGGGTGCAGGTGGCCGACCTTTGTAAGGCTTATCCCATGATGGCCGAACGGCGATTGGTGATGGTGAAAGAGGCGCAGAACCTGAAATTGGTAGATGCTTTGGCCAAATACTTGGAAAATCCCGTGAATACTACCATCCTTGTGCTTTGCCATAAGAACGGCACCATCGACAGAAGAAAGAAACTTTTGGCTCGCGCCGAGTCTATTGGCGTTGTTTTCGAAAGCAAGAAGAAACGCGATTACGAATTGCCTGCTTTTATTAAGGGCTATCTTGCCACGAAGAAAGCAACGGTTGAAGACAAGGCGGCCATCATGATTGCTGAACATATTGGCTCCGACTTGAATCGGCTGACATCGGAGCTAGACAAGGTTTTGATTTCGCTACCCGAAAACGACTTGCGTATTACGCCCGACATCGTGGAACGACAGATTGGCGTTAGCAAAGAGTTTAATGGTTTCGAATTGCGAAACGCCATCGTAAACCGCGACGTGTTTAAGGCAAACCAAATTATTCAGTATTTCGATAAGAACCCTAAGGCCGGGTCAATCTTCGCCTTCTTGCCTTTGCTTTTCAGTTTCTTCCAAAACTTGTTGATTGCCTATTACGCACCAAACAAAAACAACGAAACAGAGGTTGCAAAGTTTCTCGATTTGAAATCGGTGTGGGGTGTGAAAGACTTTATGGTGGGGATGAGAAACTACTCGGCCATGAAGACAATGCACATTATTCATAAGATAAGAGAGATTGACGCTAAATCTAAGGGGTTAGATAACCCAAATACCCCTGTTGGCGACCTTATGAAAGAGCTAATCTTCTTTATTTTGCACTAAAAATGGCCTTTTTCGGCCCTTTTTCGTTCTAGAATAAGTGTCTCTGAGAGGCACTTTTTTTTGGCTAACTTCCAAATAAATCAAGAAGTTAGCCCATTTTAACCTCCAAAATACTCGCGAATTTGAAAGCAATTCGACCCTTGTTTCAGAATAATCAATTCTCGTTCTGTTTTTGCATTTTCGGCTTACTTCAATTTACAATTAACAAATATTAGTTTGGGGTTTTCTGGGTTTTGATATGTAAATCATTCTCTTGTTTTACAAATGTATAACTGTTTATATTTGATTTTGTAAAATAGAGAAAGAAGTTATAAGTCCCATGTTTACATAGCTAAACCATATGAATTACATTTCAAAATCTAAATGAATACTTATTCATTGCAATATACATGCCTATTTTTACGTGATTTTCAGCTATTTGTAGACGTTTTCTAGCCTTTATACCTCTAAAAACCCCCTTTTAGGCCTCAAAAAGCCCATGTTTTAGGCAATATTGCCCTTTTATACGCTTATAATGGCCTAATAACCAATAAAATTCATTTTTTCGTTAAACCTTATTATATACCTGGTTTAGGTAACCTTATTTTGATTTGTAAATGTAGATCGCTTATAGGCACACGCATGTTTACATATTTATATGGTTTAGATTTACAAACCTAACATTTTATTTACTAAATTGTTGTTTAGAAATTTGCAGCAATACGAAATTTGTTTTACCTTTGTAAAATCAACGCGAAAAGGCCTTAAAAGGCCTCTTACACTAAAAATAAGGGTATGAAAGATAGAATAAAGAAGGTTATGGAGAGCCAGCACATGAGTCAACAGACCTTTGCTCTCTCTATTGGAATGTCGCCTGCGTCACTTAGTAGTATTTTTAACGGACGCACAAAACCCACCCTCAATATAGTCGAGGCTATTAAAGATAAAATTCCGAAGATTTCAACCGACTGGTTAATCTTTGGTAAGGGTGAGATGTACTTAGACGAAACGGGGGCTGCTAACAATACCCCCACTACCCATTCAATCCCTGATAAGGAACCTCAATTAAACTTTGACACGCCTGCTGCTAGTCCTTCGTTATTTAACGAACAGCCAGCAGTTGCCCCAAAAGTGGTACAAGCTCCCAGAGAACCCGAGCGAGTTGAAGTGAAAGTGATTGAAAAACCACAACGTAAGGTTACGGAGATACGTATCTTTTACGATGACCGAACATGGGAATCGTTCTATCCTGAAAGCAGGGATGGTAGAAGTTGAAGTGTATTTTACTGGCCGATTAAGGTGCAGACTTACTTATAGCTCTGTTTCAACAAGGTGTTTTTGATGCTTCCTTTATGTATTAGATGCAATAGTTTGTGGGTAAGAATGCAGCATACATTTACTCACTGTGCACAACACGCATTCGCCGTGCCAACTACTGCGCGCGACGGATGCCTGATGGAGTTTGCTTAGCAAACAGGCTCTTACAGGCTGTTTGCAAGCCCAAAATTTGAATGTATCATGAGAGAACAACCTAAAAAACTCCAAAATACCTACCCATTTCTCGTGTAAAGTGGCGGATATGTGGGGCGTTATGCTCTAAAACACCCCTCTAATGCCAACTTTTCTAGTGATAGGCGGAGAATGATAGGCTGATGACCCCAATGATGGCACTAAACATTGACTATATCTTGTGAAAAGCAGCGAGTGTGTGCGATGTCATGCCTAAAACATTCGCGAACGCTGTTTATTCTGGTGACAAACGGAGATTAATGGGTTGATGCCCCCCCATTGTAGGCCCTAAGTACTGCTCATATCTTGTGAAACGCAGTGGAAATAAAGGTTGTTATGCCTTAAAGCCACACGCTAACGCCTATTAGGGGCTAGTGAAAAGTGGGAATTTATAGGTTGATGCTTCCAATAATAAGCCCTAAACCACCCTCTAATGCCGATTTTATCTCGTGGACAAACGGCGACTAATAGTCTGTTTGAAACCTTAGAAATACTCCCTAAACAGCCACTTTGATTCGTAAAAAACAGCGAGTGTATGAGGTGTTACTCCCTAAAAACAACCCATGATCGCCCACCTAAGGCCACACTAAACAAGTAGCGTGAATGGTGTTACACCCTAAAAACGACCCATTATCACCGTCCTAAGACCATACAAAACAAGTAGTGCGAATGGTGTTGCTCCCTAA
>NZ_KV815139.1:28192-29400 GCF_001814145.1 Prevotella sp. HMSC073D09
AACAAGTAGTGCGAATGGTGTTGCTCCCTAAAAAAGACCCATTATCGCCACCTAAGCCCATACATAACAAGAAGAGCGAATGGCGTTACTCCCTAAAAGTAACTTGTTATCGCCGACCTAGGCCCACACAAAACAAGTAGTGCGAATGGTGTTACTCCCTAAAAACAGCCTATAATCGCTGACCTAAGGCCACGCAAAACACGTAGTGCGAATGGTGTTGCTCCCTAAAAATAACCTATAATCGCCGACCTAAGGCCACGCAAAACAAGTAGTGCGAATGGTGTCGCTCCTTAGAAATAACCTATAATCGCCGACCTAAGCCCGCACTAAACAAGTCGCGCGAACGGTGTTACTCCCTAAAAGTAACTTGTTATCGCCGACCTAAGCCCACACAAAACAAGTAGCGAGAATGGTGTTACTCCCTAAAAACAACCCATTATCGCCGACCTAAGCCCACATGAAACAAGTAGTGCGAATGGTGTTGCTCCCTAAAAACAGCCTATTATCACCGACCTAAGGCCATACAAAAAAAGTAGTGCGAATGGTGTTACTCCCTAAAAATAACCCATAATCGCCGACTTTTCTCGTGAAAGGCGGTGAGTATATGGGATGTTATGCCCTAAAATATTCTCGAAATAAGGACATTATCTAGTGACAAACAGAGAGCGTATTGGCCTGTACCCACTAGGATGCGCCCTATACATCGGTTATATTTGGTGAAAAGTGGCGATAATAAGGCATGTTTAGCCTTAATTATCCGAGGTCGTCTTGATTTTTAATGTTTCTATAATTTGAGAGGGAGTTTATCGTCTTTCTGGTGAAAAACCAAGATAATAACACTTCTCTTCATGTACGAAGTACTGGGCAAAGATACGATAAAATCCAAAATTCTGCCCCATTTGTCTTTGGCGAAACGTGGTTATGTCTCAAAAAGTGGCCTGGCGGAAGTCATTCAATACATTCTTTACAAGCTGAAAACTGGCTGTCGATGGCAGATTACTTCTGCGTTTGTATGATGCCGTCTTCGTTGGCTGTGAGCAACAAGCCCTGCAACCGCTCGCGCTGGTGGTCGTAAGCGCACGTGCTTTCCGTGCCGTTAACTACGAGCGTGTATGTGGAATTATTGTTTTTTTTGTCTAGTTTTCAGTAGGAAATTTAACATAAAAAGCGGCCATTCTGTCCACCAATCGCTCACCTTGCCGCAAAAA
>NZ_KV815140.1:0-9819 GCF_001814145.1 Prevotella sp. HMSC073D09
ATCGCTATATATGTTTGTAAGTTATTGATTTTCAACTATAAAGCTACAAAATAATAGTGAGATTACCAACTTTTTAGGGAACTTTCTTATCCCGAACTGGCGTAATAATTTAAGTTTTTGAGTTGGGGAGAAGATATATTCGGGAGCTGGGGAGTTAGTAAGGTTTGCGAGTTGATGCGCTTGTGAGTTGGAGAGTTTGTAAGTTAGAGAGTAGATGTATTCGGGGGTTGGGGAGTTAGTGAGCTTGCTAGTTGATGACTTGATGAGTTGTGAGTTTGTAAGTTGATGAATTCAGGAGTTGTTGGCTATTGATGCGTTTATAAGCCCGCGGGTTGATTAATCCTGTACTTCGTATATGATGAGTAGTATTTGCCTTGTGTTGGCATCACAAAGACAACAAACTCCGCTCAATCTATAGAAAGATTAAAAGTTAAGACGGTTTCATATACTTCCTCTTTCATATGTCCCATTTTTAGTTATTTCTACTCGTTGTTCAGCCAGTTACACTGCCCCTTGTGTAGAAAGCGCGGAGCGTATTTCCAACTTTCACCTTTTGCTTGTCGCTGTCGAGCGGTGCAACAAAGACACAACAAGTCCGCACACACCATTGTGTGGACAACTCAGAGAACATGTGCAGTCCATCCGCTCGCCTTGCCGGCGTGGAGCCTGCTAGCGATTTTAAAATTAAATCCATCTTCTGGTAGACTTTAGCTTAGAGTAATACTCAATATCCTGCTGAACGATTGTCTGCGTAACAAATAATCTGCTTAATATTTCTTCAGAAATAGCCTCATCCTCTGCGCACCCAGTATTCTTTGCTAAGAGTACAAGTGCTTCCTTGATTAGGTAACTTTTGTTGGAAACAGGTATTTCATCATCACGTTTTACATTTATAATCAGTTTCTCTATCAGTTCTTTATTGGATTTGTTTACATAAAAGTCCTCCTCATTTGAATTAAAATCTTCGTTATAATAATCTTCTAAAATAGATTTAATTCTTTCTATCTCTTTTAAATAATACACCTCTTCCATTTTCTAATGGTATCCACCTTTTTATGAATACTGTTTGTTTAATTCATTGTTGCCCTAAACGCTTTTACTAAAAAGAAGTAACGCCAAGAATAAGCTTTATCTTAGTGATGAATATCACCTCGCCTACTCCCAATGGCAAAGATAACACTTTTCGTTCAAGCAATCGGTAAAACCCCAAAGAAAACACCAAAAAATCCAATAGCGACGTGTACGTCGATTTGGAAAGTGCAGGTATAAGAAAGAGAAAAGTCAATACCACTTCACCGGCAGAAACTATTCGTGGACACCTGCGATTACATCAGCAGGACGACCGACAATGACAGCAAAAGTAAAGTTACACATTTTTAGCCTACCGCCAAAGGTTAACGCAAACAGATTTAAAACTTTTTCTAGCTACTGCAAAGTTTTTTTTGCTCTTCCCAACGGCATTCTCTGGGCAATTAGATGCAACAAGCCTAATGCACCTACACCATCGCACTGCCTTCCCTATACCCCATTTTTCGCTAATAAGCGTTAAAAACATTGTATAGTTAGAGTTTTTTTCGTTACTTTGCAGGAAATTCGGTGTAATAGTGCCATTTTAAAATGAGAAAGAAACACAACAAAGCCCGCAGCCGCTACGGGTTGCAGGTAATAACGCTATGCATAAGCACCGCACTGGTGCTTATTTTGCTGGGCATAATAGTGCTCTCGGTATTCAGCACACGTAACCTTACCAACTACGTAAAGGAGAACCTCGTAGTGACCATGATGCTCGACCAAGACCTAACAAACCCCGAAGCGCAACGCCTTTGCACACGTTTGCAGGCGCGCCCGTACATAAAGAGCCTCTCCTTCATCAGTAAAGAGCAGGCCCTTAAAGAACAAACGGCCGCTATGGGCAGCGACCCCAGCGAATTTGTTGGGGGCGACAACCCGTTCCTGGCATCCATCGAGCTAACCCTTAAAGGCGATTACGCCAATAACGACTCGCTTAATTGGATTTCGAAAGAACTCAAAGCCTATCCCAAGGTGGCCGACATCACTTATCAACACGAACTGGTTGAGGACGTGAACAGTACCCTAAGCAAAATATCTTTGGTGCTGTTGGCACTGGCCGCACTGCTCACCTTCGTGTCGTTCTCGCTCATCAATAACACCGTTCGCCTGGGCATATACGCACGCCGTTTCTCCATACACACCATGAAACTAGTTGGTGCGTCGTGGGGATTCATCCGCCGTCCCTTCATTAAGCAAGCCGTCGGCGTGGGTATTGTGGCCGCCTTGTTGGCCATTGTGGTGCTGGCATGTTGTGTGTACGGGCTTTATCGCTACCAAGAGAATATGCTGAGCATCATCACTTGGCAGGTATTGGCCATAACGGGCTGTGCCGTACTGCTCTTCGGCATCTTCATCACCGCCATTTGCGCATACATTTCGGTGAACCGATTTTTGCGTATGAAGGCTGGCGAACTGTATAAAATATAATAGATTGCAAGGTAAGGCACACGCTGCCCATATATAATTAAGGTGTAATTCGACCGAAAGAAACGGCCGACACTTTGCTTTGAACAATCGCCACCATATATAAATAAGGAGTGCACCGACCGAACAAAGCGGAAAAAACATCCGCCTAACGCACGCCACACATTATAATTATATGGTGTAAACAAACATCGAAACATCAATGTTGAGGTCACTGTCGCACTACGCCAACACACGCGACATGGCCAACACACAAATACGAATACAACAAACATGGATAAAAAGAACTTCGCTTTCGACAAGATGAACTTCATCTTGTTAGCCGTGGGCATGGCAATTGTGCTATTGGGACTAATACTGATGAGCGGACCCGGCTCTACCGAGACCGCTTTCAACCCCGACATTTTCAGTGCCACACGCATCAAAGTCGCCCCCGTGGTGTGCTTTATTGGTTTCATCTCCATCATCTACGCAGTGATACGCAAACCCAAAGACCCGAAAGAGCAGCAGGAAGAGCAACAAGAGGCGTAACACGACATGGACATATTGCAAACCATTATCGTGGCCATCGTGGAGGGACTCACCGAGTTTCTCCCCGTATCGTCTACGGGCCACATGATTATTACACAAGCCCTGCTGGGCATCCATAGCGACGAGTTTGTGAAAGCCTTCGACGTTATCATCCAGTTTGGGGCCATCCTCGCGGTGGTGGTGCTTTATTGGAAACGCTTTTTTAGGCTCGACCACTCCACGCCTCCCGAAGGACTTACGCCTGTTCAACGCACATTGCGCAAGTGGGACTTCTACTATAAGCTGCTCGTTGCCTTCATCCCTGCGATGATTATCGGCGGACTTTTCAACAAGTACATTGATGCCTTGCTGGGAAACGTGATGGTGGTGGCCGTTATGCTCGTTGTGGGCGGCGTGTTTATGCTGTTCTGCGATAAGCTTTTCGGCAACGGTTCGCCCGAAACAAAGCTCACCACACGCCGTGCGTTCGCCATTGGCGTATTCCAATGCCTCGCGATGGTACCTGGTGTGTCGCGTTCCATGGCCACAATCGTAGGCGGTATGACACAAAAACTCACGCGAAAAGACGCTGCCGAGTTCTCGTTCTTCCTCGCCGTGCCAACCATGTTCGCCGCGACGTGCCTCGATTTGCTGAAACTTTTCCTCCACATGCATAAGACTGGCGACTATTCTATGCTTGCCAGCCATGTAGGAACGCTGGTTCTAGGAAGTGCGGTGGCTTTCGTTGTGGCACTCGTTGCCATCAAAGCCTTTATCGCCTACCTCACCAAATACGGTTTCCGCGCCTTTGGTGTGTACCGCATCATCGTGGGTGGCGCCATCTTAGCTTGGCTGCTCGCAGGTAATTCACTAGCAATGGTAGACTAATGAACATTCAAGAAGGTGAGATTATCTGTATTGACAAGCCTTACGAGATAACTTCTTTCGGGGCATTGGCACGAGTAAGATACCTGCTGTCGCGGCGTCTTGGCGTTAAGCGCGTAAAGATTGGGCACGCAGGAACACTCGACCCGCTTGCCACGGGCGTATTGGTGCTGTGTACGGGTAAGGCAACAAAGCGTATTGCAGAGTTACAAGCCCACACCAAAGAGTATGTGGCCACACTGCAATTGGGTGCCACCACACCTAGTTATGACATGGAACATCCTGTTAACGAGACTTTCGAAACAAGCCATATCACTCGCGAGGCTATCGACACCACCCTACAACAGTTTGTGGGCCAGATACAACAAGTTCCGCCAACATACAGTGCCGTAAAGGTGAACGGCGACCGCGCCTACGACCTTAGACGAAAGGGAAAAGACGTGGAACTGGCACCAAAGACGCTACGAATAGACGAAATAGAAGTGCTGAACTTCGACCCAAGCCAAATGCAACTCACCATCCGCGTGGTCTGCGGCAAGGGTACGTACATCAGAGCCTTGGCGCGCGATGTGGGACGAGCACTGCAAAGTGGCGCATATCTCACCGCCTTGCGACGTACAAGGGTGGGCGACATACGCGTAGAGAACTGCTTACAACTAGATTTCTTTAAGGAATGGCTCGACCAACAAGATATCGAGAACTCCCTTTCTTAGGAATAAGGTAGTAGGAGTAGAGGAGTAAGGAGAAAGGGAGCAAAGTTGTAAGGAGTAAGTAATAAGTAGTAAGGAAGTAGTCAGGAGCAAAGCCAATAATTTAGTTGCAGAGAGCGAAACGGACTTGTTAACTCATTAACTCGCTAACTTGTGAACTTGCAAACTCGTAAACTTGTAAACTTGTGAACTCGTAAACTTGTGAACTTGCAAACTCGTAAACTCGTCAACCTGTAAACTTGAGAACTCGTTAACTTGAGAACCTGTGAACCTGCAAACTCGTTAACTGGTTAACTCACCAACTCGTCAACTTGTAAACTCGTCAACTCGTCAACTTGTAAACTCATTAAGTAACAACCCCTCCACAATATAAAACATCAACATGAAGCTATCACAATTCAACTTCAAGCTGCCGCAAGAGCTAATCGCCCTGTATCCCAACAGCGTGTATCACGAGATAAAAAACGAAAAGGGAGAAAAAGAAATGTCGCGACTGACACGCCGCGACGAATGCCGACTGATGGTACTCCACAAGAAGTCGGGCACCATCGACCTCTTTCGTAAAGACAAAAAAGGAAAGCCAGTAAAGGGCGACTTCCTGCAATTCCGCGACGTGATAGACTATTTCGACGAAGGAGACACGTTTATTTTCAACGATACCAAGGTGTTCCCTGCTCGCCTATACGGCATGAAAGAGAAGACCGATGCCAAGATTGAGGTGTTCTTGCTACGCGAACTCAACCAAGAGATGCGCCTTTGGGATGTTCTGGTGGAGCCTGCACGCAAAATACGCATCGGCAATAAGCTATTTTTCGACGACAGCGGAACAATGGTGGCCGAGGTGATTGACAACACCACGAGCCGCGGACGCACGCTGCGCTTTCTCTACGACTGCGACCACGATGAATTCAAACGCTCGCTCTTCGCCCTCGGCGAATCGCCCCTGCCACGCTACATTATCGACAAACGCGAGAACCACCACGCCACGGAAGAAGACATGGAAGACTTCCAAACCATCTACGCGGCCAACGAAGGAGCCGTAACCGCACCTGCAACAGGGCTGCATTTCAGTCGCGAACTGCTTAAACGAATGGAAATTCGTGGCATCAACTCGGCTTTCATCACGCTGCATTGCGGATTGGGCAACTTCCACGACATTGAAGTGGAAGACTTAACCAAGCACAAAGTTGATTCCGAATCAATGCACATTGGGGCAGAAGCATGCGCCATCGTGAATAAGACCAAAGCAGAAGGCAGACGCGTTTGCGCCATCGGAACGAGCGTGGTGAAAGCCACTGAGACGGCCGTCGGCACCGACGGGATGCTGAAAGAGTACACGGGATGGACCAATCGTTTTATCTTCCCGCCCTACGACTTCGGACTAGCCGACACGATGATGGCCAATTTCTATCACCCACTCTCCACATTGCTGATGTCGACAGCGGCATTTGGAGGCTACGATCTCGTGATGGAAGCCTATCGTCTGGCGGTAGAAAACGAGTATAAGTTTGGCTGCTTTGGCGACGCATTGCTCATTCTCAACGACTAACAGCCGTGCACGAACATAAGGTTTACATGAGTCTTGGGGCTAACTTGGGCGACCGCGAAGGCAATATCAAGCTAGCCATCCAACAAATATCAGAGCTGATTGGCCCCGTTGTGCGCCAATCGGCTCTGCTCGAAACCACCCCTTGGGGGTTCAACTCGGCCAACACCTTCATCAATGCGGCTGTATGTAGCCAAACATCACTGTCGCCAAGAGAGGTGTTGAAGGCCACACAAGACATCGAACGCGCATTGGGACGCACCCAAAAAAGCACTGATGGACAGTACCACGACCGCCCAATAGACATCGACATCTTGCTTTACGACGACCTGCACGTGAACGAACCCGACCTCGTGATACCGCACCCACACATGAACGAACGTCAATTTGTTCTTCAACCACTGAGCGAAATCATCGAGTAATCCACCTGAACAGGCGTTCGGCGATGCCAATTGGCACCTTGCCAGAACGCAATCACAGAGTCAACTGCCCATGAGCGAAAAGCTTTGTCCCTTCTTTCGCCGCCAATTACAGGCAGACAAGGGTGCTTCCCACCTGTCGTTAGTTTCATATTTAAAAGTGATGTGCTGCCAATTACAAGCAGACAAGGGGGCTTTCCCCCACCCCACCTTTCATTATGGCTGTGCAAAAGCAGCATTAAGCTCTCCGCAGTAACAGCATTTCAAACCCCACACTATTCACCATTCTCATGCTCCATCCCCACCCTTTGCTTTCCCTTGTCCTCTCGGCATTGTCGCTTTGCGGTTTCGCCAAAGGCAAATCGTCTGCACAACTCACCCTCTTTGTTGGCACTTACACCGAAGATAGTCCTTCGGAAGGTATTTATGTGTTCCACTTCAACCAAGAAACAGGACACCTCTCACTTCGGTCTTCGGTCAAGGCAGGCAATCCCTCATTCGTGGTTTTGTCGCCAAACGGCAACCGATTGTATGCCGTGAGCGAGTTCAACGATGGCCGACAAGGGGCGTATTGCTTTGACTACAACCCGAAAACGGGGCGTCTTTCAAACCCCACTTTCGTCTCTACCAAGGCAGGCGACAGGCTCAACGACCCCGAAAATCGACCAGGTAGCGACCCTTGCAACCTCTACACCGATGGGCATTGCCTAATAACGGCCAACTATTCGGGTGGCGACATCAGTGCGTTTAAGCTCGACAAACAAGGCAGACTGCACGGAACTGCCCAACAGACGCGATTTAGCGGACGCGATTCGGCAGCCGTTTCGCACATCCATTGTGGACTTCCCACGCCCGATGGCAAGTATTTCTTGGCCACCGACTTGGGTAACGACTGCATACACAGATTTAATTTCTCACCCAACGGAACGGAAATCTTAACCAACCCCCAGGTGGTCTACGAAGTAAAACGTGGTGAAGGACCGCGCCACATCACGTTAGACAAGGGCGGAAAGTATCTCTATCTCATCAACGAATTGGGCGGAACATGCGTGGTTATGCGCTATAACGACGGGGAATTGACCGAAATTCAATCGCTAATGGCCGACGAAGGTGGCGGACGAGGTAGTGCCGACATACATATTAGTCCCGATGGCAAGTTTCTCTACACCTCGCATCGCTTGAAAAAAGACGGCATTGCCATCTTCTCCATCAACCCACAAACGGGCATGCTCACCAAGGTGGGCTACCAACTAACGGGACTTCATCCCCGAAACTTCACCATAACACCCAACGGCAAGTATCTACTTGTTGCCTGCCGTGACGATAATACGATACAGATTTTCGAGCGAAACGCCAACACGGGGCTACTCGCCGACACGGGAAAGCGCATCAATCTAGGTAAACCCGTTTGTCTAGTGCTTCGCAAATACTAGTCGGCAACTTCGCCCATAGCCCTTTTTCGCCCGCCTTTCACCCCGTTGCACCTTATATACAACAAGAGCAAAAGTTCCCAATATCCACTCGTGGCATAGCCCAATACAGGCCTACCACCATATAACCTCACCCATCAGGATGCACGAACATGCCCCAACAGCCGTGCAATTAATGCGTACTCGTCCTTTATATTGAGGTAGACAACACAACAGAAGCAAACCGTTCAACATGATGCAACTGCAAACTCCCGTAACCATCCCCCAGCCCAAATTCGACATTCCACCCTTCGAACGCATACTCCTTGTAGGCTCGTGCTTCGCCCAGAACATGGGCAAACGGTTTGTCGATGCCCAATTTCGGGCCACAGTCAACCCTTACGGCGTGATGTACAACCCCGCAAGTATTCTGCATACAGTGGAACGTTGCGGCGAAAGTCCTGCTGTGGCCATCTTTACGTTGGGCACAAACCATGTTTATTGTTGGAAAGAGACGGGCGAAATAGCCGACAACTGCCGCAAGCTACCCCAAAAGCTTTTTGAGGAAAAGGAGCTATCGGTAGACGAATGTGTGGATTTCTTGAACCAAGCCGTCGGCATTTTGAAGGAGCGCAACCCGCAAGTGCAGATTATTCTCACGGTCAGCCCCATCCGTTATGCCAAATACGGTTTTGTGGCTAGCGGCTTATCAAAGGCCACACTGCTTTTGGCCACGCACCGTTTGCTTGGCCTTCGTCCCGATTGTACAACGTATTTTCCCGCCTACGAGCTAATGAACGACGAGCTGCGCGATTATCGTTTCTATGCTCCCGACATGCTCCATCCCTCTGAACAGGCTGTGGAATACATCTGGCAACGCTTTGCCGATGCTTATCTCTCATTCTCTGCCCACGCCTTTTTAAAAGAATGGCAACCCCTGCAAGCCGCATTAAGCCATAAACCCTTCAATCCCGACGGCGCAGAATACAAGGCTTTCCTCGCCAAGACCCTGCAAGACATACGGGCTTTGGAAACAAAATACGGCCACAAACTAGACCTCTCGGTCTATGAAAACATGGCCAAACACGATGATCGAAACCAGTTCACACCGTAGAACACTTACGCATTGCAAGGTAAGACTATCCCTTATTAGAACTGATTTTGCGTAACCCATGCAGTTGCATGGTCACAAAACGTCCCACCAGCGAACAAGTTAACCCTCTATTAGTGGCAAGCTGTCTACTAAACCACGAGGTGTTAATCGGTACAACAGGTGCGTTTTGCATGTTTGCGTACTTAGAATGCACCTTCGTTATCTATAAATGGGCTTATTTCTTAGGAGGAGCAGCAGTCTTTACCCTTTGGTATCTATTGAAGACCATTGGGAAATACTGCACGTCGAAAACATCTTGGTTTAAGGAAAGTATAGTAAACCTCAAAATGCCCATGTACAAGTATCTCTTATCTCCATCAACTTTCACTTTCCATTTCTCACGATCATTTTCTTTTCCGTTAAGCAAAGTTATCAGAGTTCCATCAGCTTGAAATATCAAACGAATATCCGCTGCTCCACTCGTTTTCTCTCCCTTTTCATCAAAAAGCCCCAAGGCCTTCCATTCGCCCACGAACTTTGCTTGAAGTTCAGCAACAGATGCAGCCTCTTCATCCTTATCATTGTCCTTACTACATGATGTTAACGACAACAAGCTTGCTGTCATAGCCGTTAAGGCCACGAACACAAGATAGAGTAATTTCTTTTTCATAAGCGTACAATTTAGATTATTGATAGTGTTAATGCTATGTTCTTTTTGTTACTCGAAAAGTGCGTTTTCTCGCCATGACAA
>NZ_KV815140.1:9919-23180 GCF_001814145.1 Prevotella sp. HMSC073D09
CGAGCAAGCTCGACGTTGTTCATTTGGCTTAACGCAAACGTTCTTCTTGGTTTCTAAAACAGATATTCATCTTTTCCACGGCTTTGCGTAACATGGCAACAGTGCACTATCTGCCCCTTAACACGGCACGCACCCCACATGTCAACCTCGCATTTGTGTTTTTGTTATGGTATCCTTTGGCAAAGGTACGTTTATTTTTCATAAAATGCAAGATAAAACGAAAGAAAATCTACAAAGTTATGGTCAAACAGAATTGCCTTTGGGAAATTGCCGTTAGAAGAAGACAAAACGTGCATAGCCTGTCATCAACACCCCCCACACAGGGGGAAAGGGGGTACTTCCATTTGCTAACGATGCAACAGCGACTGACTTAATCCAATTCTGTTTGACTTTCTTAATTGACAAAAGCAACAGACAAGCCACACCAACCATAGCAGACAACTTCGAACATGCGGATAGCCATTCCTTCTCCACCACGGACAAGCAGACAGAAAGAATGTAAATTTGTTTCCTAACGATTGTATTAGCCGTTTTCATTTTATGTCTGGCCAAACGCAACTGGTGTGCAAACATCCCTTCGCCCATAGGCCCACACCAAGCCTTGTCTCGTTAACGCAGGATGGAACGGTGCGCAAACATCCCTTCGCCCATACGCCCACACCTTATATATACACGCGCGTGTGCGCGCGTGCGCGTAGCATACAATGTTCTTTCGTGCAGCAAGCCAAAGCCTATCACACAAAGCCTTGTTGCCTCAGCACCTTTAAAAGTGCCTCCGACATGGTTTCGTTGGCCACCTTGGTATAGCGAACATCGGTGTAAACCTGCGCCAAAGTCTCCTTCTTGTTCTCGGCAACAAAGGCCTTGTTAACGGCTAAATCTTCTTTTTCCGCATAAAAGTCGTCTATCTTCGTGGGCGTATAGTCGCGATAAACCTCATCGTGAACAAAGGCAGAAAGCGGAAGTCGGTCGCTCAATGCGGGCTGTTCGTCGGGCCAACCCAGGGTAAGCGTGGCCACAGGCACCACCAAGGGCGGCAGTTGCAGCACGTCTATAATCTGCTGGGCGTTATAAATGGTTGTGCCAAGAAAACAATAACCCAGCCCCTCTTCTTCGGCCAAGCAGCAAAAAGTCTGCGTAAAGAGCAAGGCATCTGTGGCTGCATTCATAAACGAAAGGAAGTTGTCGTAGCCAGGATGCGCCTTTCGCTGTTCGGCCCAAAGCGTGGTACGCCTGAAATCAGCACAAATGGTGAGCACTACAGGGGCTTGCGTGGTCATTGGCTGATTGAAATGGGCAGGTGCAAGTCGGCGTTTTTGGCTCGCATCGCGCGTAACCACCACGCTGTACAACTGCAAGTTACCCATTGTTTGTGTACGTGCGGCCTGTTCCAGCAAGCCGTTGAGCAACTGTTCGCTCACGTCGTCGGCCTTATATCGGCGTATGGTTGTTCGGTTCTGCAATGATTTCATCATGATTTTATTTGTTGTTTGCCCCACAAAGTTAAGGATAAAGTATTGAAAAGCATTCTTCGCACGCCATAAAATGGTGCGAAAAACATCGCCCTTGCAAATCGTTTAATCCAAAACATCCGCCAACACACATTGTCACCCTACACCGATTTAGCACTTTCAGGTTGTAAACAAAAGGCGCACAATTGGCATACGAAAACTTAACAGAATGTAAATTATCGCGACTTAACGTTAAAAGAAAACTACTAAAATATACTAAAAAATAAATCAACAAAGTGAAAATACATCAGCTTAATAATTAAAAAAGTGCTAAATCACAGAAAAAAGGAACTATAAAAGTAACAACTTAACAGATAATTGTGTATCTTTGCAGAGCAATGTCACTAATACAGCATTTCAGTATAGTTTTCATTAATTGTTACTCTACTATCTATAACAACCAGATGACGGTCTCTTCATCTATCACCAACTAACAGGGGTCTATCAGAGACCACGGGCCCCAAGGGAGGTTAAACCATGAAACTTAAAAGAAAGAGTTATGGTCAGGAAGACTATGAGCTCGACAATGTTTACAATGAAGAAGAACTTTACGGTCAAACAGTAGATTCTTCTATATGGTACACGTAACAAATATACGTGGGGATTTTTCACAACAACAGGAACTTGCCCTTAGCGTAAGGCACAACAAATAGGGGCAAGACTTCATGAAGGAATAGGAAAAAGGGTCTAAGGCGTGCATCTAATCATGTCACTTTAGACTTTTTTTATGCCCTCACTTCTCCACTTGCCCATATAGAGAATGGCCGAAAGTTGAGCAGAATGCCTACCCTGGCTACGTCAACTTACGAAACAAATCACTTTACCACAATGAAAAAGCAAACGAAAAGCATACTATGCGCCGCCCTCGCAGTTCTATGTATGATTAGTCTAACAACAGCCTGCACTGCCAGCAAACAAACCAACAACGACATTGAGCAAATCAGCTATCACGAGGCACGGAATTTCTTTCTGAACCAAGGGCAAGAACTAGCTGTGGGGCAAAAAATAACCAACGACAAAGACTTCGACAAGTTTTTCGGCTTGGCTGCATTCATGGGAAAAGGCGGCGAACCCACTCGCGTAGACTTCGCCAACGAGTTTGTACTGCCCATCGTTCTGCCCGAAACCGACTGCGAAACCGACATCACCGCCGTATCTCTAAGCGGCAACGCCTCGGTTATCAACCTCAACTACAAGGTAAAGGTGGGCGAAAAGCGCGATTTCTACATCCGCCCCATCATGTTGCTCGTTGTAGACAAGGCATACAGAGATGCGCAGGTGGTGGTAAACCAGTAATAAGTTTTGTAACACACGTCATCAGGATTGTCCGAACACTCCACTTGGGGCATCGGGCAATCCCGATTTTGCTTTAAACGCACATGCGCTAGCACCCGTTTTAATAAGGTTTCCTGGTGTAAGCTGCAAGTTTTCAGCCAGCCCGCCCCATCAGTTACCAGCTAAAAGCAGCTTTTAGGCAACACCCAAGCAAACCAAAACTCTTGCCAAATACATTATGGGGCTGTACAAGCGTCTACCTCGCGGTTGATAAACAGCAGTTCTTCGTTAGAAAGCGAGAAACTCATTGCAGCAGCATTGCTAATGGCTTGTGTGGCGTTTCGCGCTCCAGCAAGCACCACGCTAATGCCCTTTTGCAGCGTAGTCCACCTCAGAACAAGTTGAGCCAACGTCGCCTGTTTCTCTTCTGCAAGCGGTTTAAGATGGTTAAGCATCGCTTCAACACGTTCTAAGTTAAATCGCGAGAAATATTCATTACGATGGTCGTCTGCCTTCAAGCGGCTTCCTTCGAAGTATTTTCCAGTAAGTAAGCCACGCGCCATCGGACTATAAGCTATTATTCCCAAATTATTTTTCAGTGCATAAGGCACAAGTTGTGCCTCAATTCGGCGGTTCAGCATGCTGTAAGGCACCTGGTTACTTGCCAACTGAATACTTTTGGCAGCCTCTTCCAACTGTTCAACGCTGTAATTACACACCGCAGCAGCCCTTATTTTTCCCTGTTTCACCAGCAAGTCCAGTGTTTCCATTGTCTCACTGATGGGCGTTGTGCTGTCTGGCCAATGCAGTTGCAGCAAGTCGATATAGTCGGTATCCAATCGTTTAAGGCTCTCTTCCACCTCTTTAAGTATGTTTTCCCTACTCGCATATTTGTAAACACTAACGGTTTTACCATCTTTCAGCGCATCGCTAGTACGTTCGCCACGACCTGCGTTACTATCATCCCACACCAATCCGAACTTTGTTAGCAGCTGCAAGCGCGAACGATCGTAGCCCTTAATGGCCTTCCCAATCATCTCCTCGCTCAGCCCGAACCCATAGAAAGGTGCGGTATCGATGCTCGTTATGCCATTATCGATAGATGCGCGAACAGCCGCTATCGAATCAGCCTCTTCATTTCCACCCCACATTGTGCCCCCAATAGCAAACGAACCGTAGGTGATAACCGACAAGCGGAGGTCTGTTGCTCCTAGTTTTTTATACTCCATAATTGTTTGTTGTTAATTACATGCAAAGGTAACACTTATCAAACATCTCGCTAAACAAATAGCGTTAAATAACACTTGCACAACAACGACGCAAGCCCGATATTGCAAACACACAAAATAGCGGCAAACTTCTCTTTGCAAGAAGTTTGCCGCCAAAACACTATACTGTACCTCCCAAAAGCATAGAGAGGCTTTATCTATCGGGCATTACCAATTCAGCTTAACGCTTCCGCCAGCCATCACCCATTGTCCAGGCTGCTTAACGCCGCCCAAATCGTAATAAGGATGAGCCGTAAGGTTATCGCCCTGCACATAAAGCGAATAGTTGGGAGCCGTCCATTGCAGCTTTAAGTCCACCTTGGTATAGGGGTGGTAGCCGTTCATTCGTTGCTGCCAGCGCATCGCCCAGTGCGCCGAGAGGCGCGAAACGATGTGATGGTCTACCGATGCCGTAAACTTATGGCGCAGGTATTCCAAGGCATAGAGCGACTTATGTATGGGTTGCGTGGTTTCGTGCTGTTGGTGAATGTAGGCATAACCCAACTTAACGGCCGTGAAGGGACTGCCCACCCACAGCTCTTTTGGCATGAAAGCGAGGTCTACCGATGCCCCCATGTTGTCCAGTTTGCCAATGTTCAGGGCATGATAACGGGTTGATGCAGCCGTCTCGAACACCCAGTCAATCATGTCGCGCCCATTGCTATAAAAGGCGTTCAGTTGCGTTTCGAGTGCCGTTGTGCGATAACGCGCCCCCAGCTTGTAGGTGTTCACGCGTTCGGGGTTAAGGTTCATGTCGCCCACCTGTGCGCGGTTGCTGATGTAGAGGTCGGTATAAGTTGGCAGGCGCAAGGCCTTGTTCCACGAGGCATACACCTTCCATTGCACGTTTGGCCGCCAAGAGATGTCTACACCTGGGTAAAACCGCAAACCGCCAGATAGCCACGTGTTGTGGTTAGCCAGCAAACCGGCCGAGAGCGTAAAGTGTTCCAGCACCACGTTGTGTTCTAAAAACAGGCTCGTGTTGGTTCTTTCGCCCCGTCTTTCGTACATTCGGTCGCTGCCATGTATGCTTTTCCATTGGTCGGCAGGCAAGGTTTCGCCGTACGCCGTGCTGTAAATCACCTCCTTACGAAGGTCTGCCCCAAGGGCCGTTTTGCCCAGCAGCCAGTTTACCACCGTGTTTAACGACCCGCCAAACACGTCTGTTCGGTGGTAGTTCTCGCCTTTTGCGGCACCCGTCATGCCGCGTTTCCATTGGTAATGGTCCCAATTTCGCTGCCAATAGATGGTTGGCGAGATGGTCAGCACGTTGTTGGCCACGGGTCGGATGTTGCTACCCGCCGAGGCTATGAACCTCCGCGTGGCCTCGTATTGGTTGTCGCTGGCTATGCCATAGAATGTTCCTGCGCCGTAATCCTTAGAGATAAGGCCGGCTTGCCAAAACAAGTCAACCGCGTTTGCCGCGAAATTGCCTTGGTAATAACCCTGTCGTTTACGAAAATAAGTGTTGATTGTTCCGCCATCCGACTGCGAATAACCACCGCTAAGCTGCTGGTTCACGGCCTTCGACACCAAACTAAGGGCCGCACTGCCACCAAATGTGCCAAACGAACCGCCATCGGCCGACAGCCTGACGCCGCTTTGGGCCTCGGTTTTGGTCACGATGTTGATGGCACCGCTAAAAGCCGACGCGCCAAAGACACGTGCCGATGCCCCTTCGAGCACCTCGATGCGGTCGATATCAGAAAGAGAAACGGGAAAATCTGCGGCGTTATGCCCAGTTTGGGGGTTGCTAATGTTCACGCCATTCAACAGAATGGTAATCTGGTCGAACGTTCCGCCGTTGATAGAGATGTCCGTCTGTACACCAAAGCCTCCGCGTTGACGGACATCCACGCCCGAGACTAACTTTAAAACGTCGTTAACACTGGTTGCCGCAGCCCGCTGAATATCGTCGCTGGTGATAACGGCAACAACCTTAGCCGCCTGTAAGGCGGTGAGCGGCGCACGCGAACCAGTGACCACAACCTCGTCTAGTTTCAGCTCCTTATGCGTAAGGGTGTCTGCTGCCAACGGGGTGCGGGTGCTCACGCCTTCTGCCTTGGCATGCGCCAAGGTTGCAACGCTCAGCGTGCCCACGATAACTTCTTTTCCCAAACACGAGAAAAGCGCATATCCCTTACGAGAGAAATACGTGAAACGCAGGCTCGCACGCTTGTTGAATAATGATTTGTACATAAAATAAGTTGTTATTAAAAACGGTGCAAAGGTAATAAAAAGACGAGAAACAGAGAAACTTTTTGCGCGCAGCAAGCAAAAGGACGATACCCAAGGAGTAAGCAACGAGACATGCAGAACCCGTGGACAAGGGGGATAAAACGGCGCGGAGAAACGACGTGAACGAGGAATAAAACTAAGGAAAGAAGCGGAAAAGGCGAGAAAGAGGACACCCCTATTTGTTAAAAATCATCACATTGCGCGATAAAAGGTTGGTAAAGAGGATGGTTGAACCAATAAAAAGTATTACCTTTGCACCCGCATTTATGCACAAAACCATTTTATAAACAAAAGTTCTATGTATTTAGATCAAGCAAAAAAACAAGAGATCTTTGGACAATACGGGAAGTCTAACTCTGATACTGGTTCTGCTGAGAGTCAGATAGCATTGTTCTCCTACCGTATTTCCCATTTGACGGAACACTTGAAAAAGAACCGTAAAGATTATAACACGGAAAGATCATTGACCATGTTGGTAGGTAAGCGTCGTCGTTTGCTCGACTATCTGTACGACCGCGACATCGAACGCTATCGCGCCATCATCAAGGCTCTTGGTCTGCGTCGCTAAGACGCCAGGCAACAACGTTGCCTTCGCTTGCGAAAACTTACTCCCCGCAACTGTGGTTCACCACACGTTTCGGGGAGTTTTTTATGGTAAATGGCGAATGCGAGATTTACTTCGAGCCCAACCAACAGCCAGAACCCAAGCTCTCAGCCTTTTTCTAAAATGCCATTCTCCACATTGGTTTTAGTCTTTAATCTGCATTCCGCTCTTTCCACAAAGGGAGGGCGCAGCCGATAAGAAAGCCGGTGAGCAGGCCAACAGCATGTATGGTAAGGCTTATGCCCACCCTAAAACTGCTCAATATGCTTAGGGCAACCAGTCCCAAGGCGATATAGAAGGCAGTCTTGTGGCGTTGAAACACGCTGGTGTCTAGCAAAGCGTAACCAATAAACGCACCATAAAAGCCCAAAACGCCACCCGATGCGCCAAGGAAAACATAACTATTGGTGACCGAACAGACCAAACTGCCCACCACGCCACAAGTAATAAACACCGCTACCACCTTTCTGGGCGACATGATCTCTAACAAGAACATCGCTCCATATACATACGATGCAGCGTTACTCATGAGGTGTATCGCATCGGCATGGGCGAAAACATTGGTGACAAGCCGCCACCATTCGCCGTCAACATATATGCTTTCGCGTTGTCCCCCACCCCACTCCAAGCACTCTTGGGCTGTGGTGAAAAACGGATTAACACCACCTAAGACCATTACCACGAAATAAACGAAACACACAAGCAAGGGAATGGCAGCGGGATATTGCGTTTTATAGTTCTTAAACGAGAAGTCGATGCTACCTGCCGTTTGCTTAACATACAGCATGGGCTTAACGTATGGCATGTGTTTAGGCGGCTCTACGGGCAAAGCTACAGGCTGCTTGCCTTCTTGCCCGCCTGAAATGGGGTGCTCTTCATCGGTCATATTGCGTCTATTTTGGGTAAATCAAGTTTTCTTCTTTCATGTTGTTCAACACTTCGTCCACAAACTTGCGCGCCTCGCAACGAGCCGCAGGCAGGTCGTGTAGCAGGTAGTTGCCGCAGTCTTTGGCGGCAGCTCCGGGCACTTCGCCCTCAAAATTAGCCACAAACTCAAACGTGCGGCGCATCAAGTCAACAATGTCGGCCGACTTCAAGTCGCCTTTCATCAGCAGATAGTTGCCCGTAAGGCATCCCATAGGCCCCCAATACACCACGCGGTCTTTCCATTCGGGGTCGTTACGCAGAAAGGTGGCGGCCAAATGCTCCATCGTATGGATGGCACCCTGCTCCAAAATGGGTTCGCGGTTGGGTTCTTTCATGCGGACGTCGAAGGTGGTAACAACATCGTTTCCAACGTTGTCTTTACGGCTTACATATATGCCACGTTTCAGTTTGTTGTGGTCGATGGTAAAACTAGGTATCTTATCCATTTTGTTTTGTTGTTTAAAGGGTGATGTTGGGCAACCGCTGGGTTGCCCTTTATAATATGGTGTAAAGTTGTTTTGTTGTCAAGCTGCTCGCACTTAGCCTGTAAAGGCACGGCAAGGGGCTAAAGGCTCTTCACGAATTGGCTAACCACAGCGAACGAACCATTTGCCATTCGTTCCCAAAAGTCGAAATACTGTGCCGCCTTTTCGTCTTTTAGCGGTACGTCGCTGATGATGCGGAAACTAACGAACGGCGTTTGATAGCGGTAACAGGTGTGGGCAATCGAGCAGCTTTCCATGTCAACCGCCTTAGCTTTGGGAAAGTGTTCGAGTATGCTACGCATCTTTTCCTTACTGTCAACAAACCAATCTCCGCTAACAATAAGTCCGCCATGAATGGGCGTTTCGCCTTTGAGCGAAAGCGCGCGACTAACCATATCTGTTGCGGCATCAAAGCATGGGGGCAAGCCAGGCAGCTGTCCGTAGGCCACATCGGTGCCGCAATACAGGTCGTGATAGGCATAATGCGTGCCTACCACCACTTCTAAGGGGTTCATTTCCACGTCGGCACCGCCTGCCACGCCCGTAGAAATCACCAATTGGGGCGTGTAACGGGTAATGGTTTCCACGGCTCCGATGGTGCTGTTCACCTTTCCGATGCCGCATTGCAGCAAAACAAGTTCGTTCGTTCCGATGTTCCCCGTAACGAAAGTAAGGTTGCGATGCGTTTCTACCTTTTCGTTTTCGAGCAACGAACGGAGCTGAACAAACTCCTTATCCATTGCCACGATAAGTGCTATTTTCATTTTTCCTTGTGTTGTTTCCTTATATTAAAGATGTGTATGGGCATGGCCGAACATCAGCCTTTGCAACGTATTGCCTTTGGGCGAACGATTTTGCATGCCTCAACATCTGCAAAGTTACGATAAAAAAACGAAGAATGCGCACGATAAACTCGTCTTGACTTTTAATATTTCTATAAATTGAGCTGAGTTTATTGTCCTTGTGCAGTAAAACCAAGACAAACACGCTGCCCATGTGCAAAGTACTGGACAAAGACACGATAAAATCCGAATTTCTGCCCCATTGGTCTGTATCGAAACGTGGTTGTGTATCAAAAAACAATCTGACGGAAGTTATTCAACACATTCTCTACAAGCTCAAAAACGACTATCAGTAGCAGATTGTTTCTGCATTTCCATGATGTTGTTTCCGTTGTCCGTGAGCAGCATGGCCTGCAAACGCTCGCGCAGGCAGTAGTAAGCGTACGTGTTTTCTGTGCCGTTGCCCACGCGCGTGTGTGCGCCACAATCGTGTTTGTCTAGTTTTCAGTAAGAATTTTAACATTATGAGTGCCCTTTTTGTTCACCAATCGCTCACTCGGCCGCAAATATTCGATTCTCGCGAAGGTTTGTTTCGATGCAAAAAGGGGGTAGCACGCGAATGCAACAAAATGAATTTATATTCCAACGGACTGGCATTTGCACCAGCTTTTGGGCTATTTGCAGCAAAATGCAGTGCAATTTGCAGCAAAACGCAGTGCGTTTTGGTGCTAAATGCCGTGCGTTTTGGTGCTAAACGCAGTGCAATATGCCGCTAAATGCAGTGCGTTTTGGTGCTAAACGCAAGCCAAAATGCTGCTTGATGCGACACAAAAAGGCATAAATATCCACTGAAAGTGTATAAACAAAACCTTTTAGAACCATGAAACACATGGCCAAAAAGGGCAAAATAGCCGTTAAAAAGTGGGTTTTAGGAGCTAAAAGTGGGCAATTCGGGGTTGAAAAAATACGGGTTGGCAACCAATCTAGAAAGGCAAAATGGTGCAAAATGCAGGTTTTCTTCCCCAAAACAGACAAAGCGAAAGACGTGAAAGGCTAAAAATAGTAGTTATTTACCTACCTTTTAACCTATTTTTTCGCTAGAACGGCGTGAAAATAAGAGCGATATTGTAAAATAAAATTTAAGTTTTTTTTTAAGTTGGTGGTTTGGTAAGTTTGTAAGTTGGTGAGTTTGCGAGTTTGTAAGCTTGCAAGTTGATAAGTTGGTGAGTTTGTAAATTGACGAGTTGGTGAGCTTGTAAGTTTGTGAGTTGATGGGTTTGTGGGCTTGTGGGCTTGTGGATTTATGCAGTCGGGAGTTTGTCGGGGGCGTGTGTTTATAAGCCAGTGAGTTGATTTGTACTGCACTTTGTATTGAGAGGAGTGTTTACTTGTGTGGGCACCGCAAAGACAACAAACTCCTCTCAAATTACAGAAATATTAAAAGTGAAGACAACTTCGATGTGTGGGGCAAATGGCCAAACAGGCTGCTACTTATTACTCGGCGGAACAAATTTCGTGACCATCCGCACCTTTTGTATTCTTTTCCTCCTTTCCTTTTTTTGTTCCTGATCATCCCAGTTCGCCGGTGCGAATAATCTCCCCAGTCGAATCTTCGGACACTGAATCTGTTTCTGAACGGTTTCTTATTTCTTCTGGTAAAAATTCTTTTGTGTCTTGGCATTCGCTTGCCTGCACACTGTCCTGCGTTTCTTGCAGAGCCTTCGGGCTGTTGCCTTGTTTACACCCCGTTGTAAAGGCCATTCCCAAGGCCACACCCATAACCGTTACTGCCTTTCCTGCCTTTCGCAACAGGTTAAGTTGATGTTCCAAGTAGCGCACTTCGGCCTCGCATGCGGGGCAAGTGCCATTGCAATTGCCCTCAAAGTGGCATTCTTTCGGGGCGTACACAATGCCGTTGGTGTCGGCCACGCGCTTTCTCACCTGCTTTAAGGCTGCGCAAATGCTTTTTCCGTTTGGTTTCATGTGAAGTATATGTTTAAGTTCTTGCCTCTTTTCTCGTTCTTCGAAAAGTGCGTTTTGCCTTTCCACTTCGCCCAAAGCTCCGTGTTGGCGATTTCCAATTCTCGCCATGACAATGTTCGAGCAAGCTCGACATTGTTCATTTGGCTTAACGAAAACGTTGATGTTATGCGCTACACCTAATGATCTGCAAAACTGCCACCTGCCTACTTTAACACAAAGGGAACGTCTATCACCACAAGCGAACGAACACGCTTACCTTCCATTCGCGCGGGCCTCCAACGAGGCATCTCCTTCAACACACGTATGGCTTCGGCATCGTAAAGAGAGTCTGCCGACTGGATAACACGCATGGCCGAGAGTCTGCCATTGCGCTCAACCACACACGCCACCTTAACTAAGAACTGCCCACAAGCGGCAGACATGGTGGGCGTAATGCGTATATGGTCTTCAATAAACTGCCGCATGGCCTCGTCGCCTTTCTTGTATCGGGGGCTGATTTCGGGATTTAGATAAACATGGTTGCGGTTACGAGCAATGCGTTGGTAATAGGGTATGCCGCCTGCATAGCAGGCAATCTTCTTCGCAGGAGTTGAAGTTACCGACACTTCGGGCAGTGCGTATCCGCTAGAATCGGGCATATACACGGCCGTTGTGTCTACTTGTGCCGTGCCTTTCTTCACCACACGCCCGTTGTTTCCACGCAAATAATGGTGCCTTGCGTGGAGTTTTGCCCCTTCGTCGGTGGCCAATACGGGGGCGTTGGCTTGCGGCTGCGGGCAGGGTTGGCTTGTTGGTGAGGTTTCGTTGGCTGCTGTCGGCTTATCCGTTGCGGAAAGCGGCGTGCCCGGAGAGGAGTTGCAACCAGCAACCATCGTCAGTCCGAGAGCCAAACCTGCCACCTTAACAGCCTTACCTGCCAAGCGTAGTCTGCCCAATTGGCTTTCTATATACTGCACTTCGGCCTCGCACGCCGGGCAAGTGCCGCTGCAATCGCCATCGAAACGGCAAGGTGCAGGGGTGTAGTGGATGCCGTTGGCATCGGCCACTTGCTTGCGTATCGTTTTCAACGCATGGCAAATGTTCTTTCCGTTCGACTTCATACGCGTCTGTTTTTAATCGTGTCTGGTCACTTCTCTGTAACAACTTAGACTCTCCCTTACCGCCTTTTGCGCCCTTTCTTCTTATTGTTTTGGGGCGTTTTCTCGGCTTTATTTTTCTTCTTTGGCTTGGCTGGCCCAATCTTACCCAGCGGGAAAGGGTCACAAGGATCAACTTTCGGCGAGCCCACAGAGTCGTCCTCGATAATTTCTCCCATCGGTATGGGGTCTTCTCCAGAATGTCTTGTGTCCTTAATCAACGAAGTATCCGTGCGCGATGCCGTGGGTGTGGGACTCGTATTACTGCCAGTTTCCACGCGGTTTGTTTGGCCTGGGCCTTGCGGAGAGGTAGAAGTAGCGTTCCCATTGCTTGTCTTACATCCCGCAACCATCGTCATTCCCACGGCCACGCCCATAACCGTTGCAGCCTTTCCTGCCTTTCGCAGCAGGCTAAGTTGGTGTTCCAAGTATCGCACTTCGGCCTCGCATGCTGGGCAAGTGCCGTTGCAGTCGCCCTCAAAGTGGCATTCTTTGGGGGCATATACAATGCCGTTGGTGTCGGCCACGCGCTTTCTCACCTGCTTTAAGGCCGCGCAAATGTTCTTTCCGTTCGACTTCATACGCATTTGTTTTTATTGTGTTTGGTTGTTTCTCTGTAACAACTTGGCCTCTCCCTTAACGCCTTTTGCGCCCTTTCTTCTTATTCTTTTGGGGTGTTGTCTGGGCGTTGTTTTTCTTCTTTAGCTTAGCTGGCGCAATCTTATCACGTGAGGAAGGCTTAGCAGTTGTATTGGTCTCATGGGTCGAATCCCACCCTTTGGGAAGATCACCAAATATATACTCTCTTTTAGTACTCCCCGTGTCTGTGCGTAATGTATCGGGTGCTGAGGATATATTATTGTCTGTCTTCAAGTTACTGCATTGGGCTATGCGTTGTGGTGTTGTAGAAGTAGCATTTGCATTGGCCGATTTACACCCCGCAACCATCGTCGTTCCCACGGCCACGCCCACAACCGTTGCGACCTTTCCAGCCTTTCGCAGCAGGCTAAGCTGATGCTCCAAGTATCGCACTTCGGCCTCGCATGCGGGGC